>NZ_JBWKCJ010000001.1:636593-699305 GCF_056436545.1 Streptomyces sp. NPDC043738
GCTCTTGCAGCGATGGGGGGGTGCTTGCCCCCCCCTCCCCCCCCCCCCCCCCCCCCCCCCCCCCCCCCCCCCCCCCCCCCCCCCCCCCCCCCGCCATGGTGTGGCCGATCTCCGCGGCGGCGTCATGAGCCGCGCCGCTGCACCCACTGCCAGAAATCGACCATCATCCGCTCATAGCGGATTCCGAACTCCAGCGCCTCGCGCTGTCCCCGCGTCAGCGCCTCGCCCACGGTCCCCGCGAGTTCCTCGTAGTTCGCGAGCGTGTGGTGATGCTCGGTCAGCTGCACCGGGGCGAGCACCTCCGGCCGGGCCCCGAACCACAGTTTCAGGATGCCGCGTTCGCGCGCCTCGACCGGTACGAAGGCCGGGTCGGCGAGCCACTCCTCCAGGGCCGTCTTTCCCGCCGCGGTCAGCTTCATCAGCCGCCGGTTGCGCCCACCCGACTGCCGGACCTCCGACAGCAGGCCCGCCTCCACGAGGCGGTCGCACTGCGCGTAGACCTGCGCGTGCGGCATCGACCAGAACGGCGCCACCGTGCGGGCGGCCTCGCCCTTGACGTCGTACGGACTGGCCTCACCCAGTTTGTCGATGATGCCGAGCACGAGGAACGAGGGCGTGGTCAACCGGGCGTCAGGCATGGCGTGACCGTACCGCGACGGCCGGCCGTCCGGAGAGGTGCGCACCGCGCGGCGGTCCGCATGCCGGCGGTGATGGCGGAGCGCTTCGGCCGGCGGCCCGCGGCGACCGAAGCGCTCCATCAGGAGGGTTCGGGCAGTACGAGCCCGGTGAGCACCCGGTGCATCGTCCGCTCGAACCGTGCCTGTGGATGCTCCTTCGGGGCCGCTGCGGTCTGATCGGCCATGGCGGCCGCGACATACGGTCGGTCTCCTTGGGCGGCCGCCTCGCTCAGGTAGGCGGCCTGCGCCGCCTGGCGGTCGGTGGTCCCGCGGCTGCCTTGGAGCTCGGCCCGGGCGAACTGGGTGACCAAGGCGTTCATCAGGGCGACGACTTCCAGCTTTGCCGGGCCGGGCAGCCGGACGGACGCCATGGCCCGCAGGGCGTATTCCAGGTAGTCCAGGCCCCTGGGGCCCAGCCGCAGGGGTTCCGGCGGAACGTCCGGCAGCCAGGGGTGCCGCAGATGGACGACCTTGGTCCGGGCCGCCAGGGCGACCAGGTCCGCCACCGGATCACCGCGGAGCGGGACGTCCAGGTCGATCTCCTCCGCCACCGCGTCCGTCATCAGGTCGAGCAGGTCCTCGCGGCCGGAGAGGTAGCGGTAGAGGGATGCCTGCCCGGTCCCTAGCTCTTTTGCCACCTGACGCATCGACACCGCCGACAGGCCGCCCCGGTCGGCCAGTTCGACGGCGACGGCGGCCAGCTCCGCGCGGCTGTGCACGGCCGCGGGGCCGCGGGTCCCGCGTTCGGGCCGCGCCCAGACCGTCATCCGTTCCTGGGCCATTCGTCCGCCTGCCTCCTCCGTTTCGATGCCACATCCCGTACTCTAGAACTGCGAACGTCGATCGCAGTTATGGAGGTTCCTGTGTCCACTACCCCGAAACACCTGTGGAGCCCGGTCCGCTGGGCGGAGAACGGCGCGGTGCGACTGGCCTTCGACTCGCTGACCGAAGGGGCCGACGGTGAGCCGCTCCTGCTGGCCACGGGGCTGGGCGCCAACCGGCGATGGATCCCGGACGGGCTGTGCCGGATGCTGGCCGCGCAGGGCTTCGCCGTGGCCCGGTACGACCAGCGCGACGGCGGGGACTCGACCCACCTGCCGCCCGCCCCCACCGGCAACCCCATCGCCGCGCTCTTCGGCAGGCGCGGAGAGGCGTACACGGCCGAGGACATGGCGGACGACACCGCTGCCGTCCTGGACGCCCTGGGGTGGCGATCCGCACACCTGATGGGCGTCTCCCTCGGCGGAGCCATCGCGCAGCGCGTGGCGCTACGGCACCCGGGTCGCGTCCGGACCCTCACCTCCATGGCAGCCGTGCCCGGAGACACCTCGGGGCTGCGGACCATGCGGTACATCAGGCTGCGGACCCTGGCGAACTTCGCCCGCCTGCGGTTCCCCGATACGCCCGACGGGGCCGTCGAGGCCGGCGTCGCCGTCTCCCGCCTCCTCGCCTCGCCCAACCGGCCCTTCGACGAGCCGGCCGCCCGGGAGGCCGTCGAGCGCAACGCCGACCGCGGCGTGTACGACCAGCAGGCGCAGAGCCGTCAGATCGGCGCCCAATGGCACGGCCCGCCGATCAGCGCCGTCACCCAGCCCACGCTCGTCCTCCACGGGGCGGACGACCCCCTCATCAAGCCCGGTGCGGCACGGGCGATCGCCTCCCGGATCCGCGGCTCGCGCCTGGTCCTCCTGCCCCGAGTCGGCCATGAACTCCCCGAATGCGCCTGGGCCGGCGTCGCCGCCGAACTCCGCGCGGTGGCCGACGCCCATCGCCGCCTGCCCCGGCCGGCCGCCGACTGAAGTACTCAGCGCTCGGCTCGGCGGGCGCCGCGGGACCGGGTCTGACGGCTCGATGCTCCCGATCGCGCCGAGGGTGCGGCTGCGGCCCCGCCGGCTGCCGTCGACACCGTCAACTCCCCTTCCAGCGGCCGGCCTCCCGCACCCGGCACCGCGCCCCTCGCCGGGGCGATCCGGCGCACGCCCGTGACCCACATGTGATCAACGCCCCGTAATCTCCGCATGAGCAGGGGATTCACGGGGTGCGTGAGCAAAGCGGGGGCAGCGGATGACATACCGGCGCGCGGTGATACCGGCACTGGCCGGAGGGGTACTCCTGACGGCGCTTCTGTGGTGGGCGGGGGCGAGTGCGCAGGCACTCCACCTGCGGGGCGCCGGCGATGTGCTCGGCATCCAGGCCACCGCCGAACTCGAGCGCTGGCTCACCCCCTGGTCGTACGACCCTCCGTCCTCGGCCCGGCTCGGCACCGAGGGGTCCGGCGGGATCGGGGACACGGCCGGGGCCGAGGGCATCCGCTATCTCGCGCTCTACACCACCGCGTTGCAGATCCGGTTCGGCGCGGTCTTCGCCTTCTTCGTGCCCGGGGCGCTCCTCCTGGTCCGCAGGCTGCCGCCGGTGCGCGGCCGGATGCCGGTCTCGCTGCTCATGGTGTGGGCCTGGGGCGTGGTGGCCGGGACCCTGGCGGTCACCATCTCCGCGCCGTGGCTGATCGCCTCGGGAGGGCACGGCAGTTACCGGCTCCTGCCCCAGCTGGCGAGCGCGACCTCCTCGGGACGGCAGATCCTGGTGGTCACCGCCCTGGTCGCGGCGGCGGTGACGGTGCTCATCGCGCGGGTCACCGCCAAGGGGGCCGATCCGCTGCGGCGGGAGGCGGCGGTCGTCCCGGTGCGCGCCGCCCGCCTCGCCGCCACCGTGGGGACCGTGGTGATCGCCCTGTCCCTGGTGGTCCTCTCGTACCAGCCGGTCGCGGCCGCCCTCCAGGCGGTCTCCCCGGCCATCGGGATGCTGGCCGAACCGGGCGACCTGCTGCGTCAGTGGCTGCTGCTCGGCGCCTGGGACGGCCCCGCGGGCGCGCCGCTCGGCAGCTGGCTGCTGTATCGCGCCGCCGACGTGCTGCTGCTCGCCGTGGTGTGGTGGGTGCTGCGGCGGCTGCCCGGCCTGTTCACCCGGGTCACCGTCCCGGCGATGGCGGCCGGCGCGGTGTGTGCGACGGTCCTCGGGTTGCTGGCGAGCCAGTTGCTGCGGATGGTGCTGGAGGGGGCGCAGGGGCTGCGCTGGGGGCTGCTGTATCTGTCCGCCGGTATCGGTGGCGGCGTCCCGGCCGCCCTGACGTGCGGCCTGGTGGCGGGCGTCGCGGCTGCCGTGACACTGCGGGTGGCCACGGGGCGCGCGGAGTCCGCCGACGCCACGGCCTCCGTCGACAGTGACCCGCCGGACACTCCTTAGCCTGGAGAGCCGAGCGACCACCGCGTGGTCGGTTCGTGGACGTCACCCCGGAGAACCTGGCCTGCTCCGAGGCGTTCTGGGCTGGTCAGGGTGCTGGTCGTCCTTGCCGTGCGGGGCCCGGTGCAAGGGCTGCCGACGTCCGACCGTGACGTAAAGTGCGCCGATGACAGTCACGCAACTGCGTCGTGACGTGGGCCCACCAGAGAGCGACTCCGGCGAGAAGTCGACTCTGCTCTCCTTCCTGAACTACGTCCGGGAGGCAATGGCCGCCAAGGCGCGAGGCCTCGCGGAGGAGCAGGGGCGCACTGCCGGAGTGCCGTCCGGCACCAGCCTGTTCGGCCTGGTCAAGCACCTGACAGCGGCCGAGCGCTACTGGTTTCTCTGGGCCTTCGAGGGCGCCGACGTCGAGCATCCGGACTTCGGCATGACGCTCGTCGAGGACGACACCGCGGAAAGCCTGCTGGCCGCCTATCGCGACGCCATCGCGCAGTCCAACGAGATCGTCGAGCGCTGCCACGACCTGAGCCGTCCGTCCGCCCGGGCGGCAGGCAGGGCCGACGCGAGGAGATCGATGCGCTGGGTGCTGATCCACATGATCGAGGAGACCGCGCGCCACGCCGGCCACGCCGACATCCTCCGTGAACAGGCGGATGGCTCTGTCGGAAGGTGACGGTGCGCGCCGGCGTTTTACCTGTACCGCGGTCAGCTCCGAGACACGCATCCGCTCGACTCACTAGAAGGACCCAGTGGTGGCAACGCTTCCAGAGATCACAGCCCTGTTGGGCGAACCCCGGTTCAACTGGTCGGATCCGGCTCCATGGATCGAACTGGAGCAGGAACTCGGTATCGAATTCCCGGCGGACTTCCGTGAGATCGTGGACGCCTACGGTTCGATCGAGATCAACACGCAGTTGTATCTGAAGCACCCCGCCGGCCACCTTCTGCACAGTCTGGGAGAAGAGATCAGGAGGGATCTCGAGCTCTGGCGCGACGAGGACATGGCGGAGTTCCTGCCGAGTCCAGTAGGGGCGAACCCAGGAGAACTGGTGCCGGTGGCGTCGGCCACGACGGGCGAGGCGGTTTTCCTGCGCATTCCCGACGACCCCTCGTCGCCCTGGCGCGTCGTGGTCCAGGAGTTCGACAGTCCGGCCTGGACGCTCTACGAGATGACGTTCAGTGAGTGGTTGCTGGCTTATCTCAAGGGCCGGGACGTGACGTTGTGTTCTCGCAACTTCGCGTCTGACGGCCCCGTTTACGCATTCCTGCCCTGAGAATGAACGCGGGCGCCCGCGCGCAGGCCGTCCATGACGAGGTCCAGCAGGCGGTCCGCGCGGGAGTGCCAGTCGCCGTGCGGGTCGATCTGCCAGAGGCCGGCGATGGCCAGGAGGAAGTCGTCGGGGGTCAGTCCCGGGCGGATGGTGCCGGCTTCCTCGTTCGCCTTCAGCAGGGCGGCGACGGCCGTGGTCACCGGGCCGTGCCCGAGGCCGGCCAGGGTGCCGTGTGCGGTGGTGGCCTTGCGCATGGCGTCGCGCAGGCCGGCCTTGGTCATGGCGTACTGGGCGAGGCGGTCCATCCACTCCCGGAGCGCCTGGTCGGGGGCGCGGGTCTCGAGGAGCTGGCAGGCGGTGTCGGAGACCTGCTGGACTTCGTAGCGGTAGACCTCCAGGACGAGCGACTCGCGGTTGGGGAAGTTGCGGTAGAACGTCCCCTGTCCGACGCCCGCCTTCTTCGCGATCGCGCTCAGCGGGGCATCGGCGGAGCGGGTCAACTCCTCCAGCGCGACTTCCAGGATGCGCTCGCGATTGCGTTGTGCGTCCGAGCGCAGCGGTGCCTCTTTGGCCGGGGTGCTCTTCCCCGGTGTGTCCTCTGCGTGCTGCACTCGTCCCCCTTTCGGGAATCACCGCCGGCCGACCCTTGCTAACCGGACAGGTGTCCGGTAGATTCGACGGTAACCGGACAATTGTCCGCTAGGTTCACCATAGCTTATGTCGCTCCGCACAGAACCGCATGTGCGCAGCCGTGCCACGACCTTTTGAACCGCTCACGGGGGCAGCTCGACTTGCAGCTCGACTTCCCGGCCGGCCGGACCGGCCCCAGCGCGCGCCCCGATGCCCGCCGCGCCTCATATACGCGAAAGAAGGCTGATCATGGCCCTGTCGACGTCCAGCGCCATCACTTTGAACATCAACGGCGAAAAGCACACGCTGCCCGTCGACCACCGCACGACGCTGCTCGACGCGCTGCGCGAGCGTCTCGATCTGACCGGGACCAAGAAGGGCTGTGACCAAGGCCAGTGCGGTGCTTGTACGGTGCTGATCGACGGCCGTCGGGCCGTCTCCTGCCTGCAGCTCGCGGTCGCCGCCGAGGGGCGCGTGATCACCACCATCGAGGGTGTGGCGGACGGTGAGCGACTGCATCCCGTACAGCAGGCGTTCCTCGACCTCGACGGCTATCAGTGCGGCTACTGCACGCCTGGCCAGATCTGTTCGGCACTGGCGGTGATCGAGGAGCACGCGGCCGGCTGGCCCAGTGCCGTCACCGAGGACATACGGCCCGAAGCGGGGGCACCGCCGCTGACCGCGGACGAGATACGGGAGCGGATGAGCGGCAACCTGTGCCGCTGCGGCGCGTATGTGTCGATCGTGCAGGCGGTCGCGCGGGCGGCGGAGGCGGACGTGGACATGGAGGCGGGGGTATGAAGGAGTTCGGCTATCAGCGTGTGTTCGACGTGGCCGGTGCGGTCGCCCTCCTCGGGGCCGACCCCGACGCGCGCTATCTCGGCGGAGGCACCAATCTCGTCGACCTGATGAAGGCCGGCGTGGAGCGGCCCGCGCTCCTGATCGACGTGCGCGAACTGCCCCTCGACCGGATCGAGACCACGGCCGACGGCGGTCTGCGCATCGGCGCGACCGTCACCAACAGCGATCTCGCCGCCCACCCCGAAGTGCGGCGCCGCTACCCGGCGTTGGCGCAGGCCGTGCTGGCCGGTGCCTCGGGGCAGCTGCGCAACATGGCCACGGTCGGCGGCAACCTCCTCCAGCGCACCCGCTGCGGCTACTACGCCGATCTGGCCAAGCCCTGCAACAAGCGGGTCCCCGGAAGCGGTTGCCCCGCCATCGCGGGCGAGCACCGCAACTCCGCGATCCTCGGTGCCTCCGAGCAGTGCGTGGCCGTTCATCCCTCGGACATGGGGGTGGCGCTCGCCGCCTTCGACGCGGTCGTCGGCTACGAAACGGCCGACGGGCCGGGCGAGTTGCCGCTCGCGGAGTTCCATCTTCCCGTGGGGGACAGTCCGCATCGGGAGACCGCGCTGCCGCCCGGCGCGCTGATCACCGGCATCACCCTGCCGCCTGCTCCGGTCGCCGCCCACTCCCGCTACCGCAAGGTGCGCGAGCGCGCGTCCTACGCGTTCGCGATCGGCTCGATCGCCGCCGCCCTCGACGTCCGGGACGGAGTCGTACGCGGTGTCCGTCTCGCCTTCGGAGCGGTCGCGTCCCGGCCGTGGCGGGCCCGGGAGGCCGAGCGTGTGCTGACCGGACGGCCGGCGGACGCCGCCGCGTTCGCCGCCGCCGCGGACGCCGAACTGGCGGCCGCCGAGGCGCTGCCGCACAACGGTTACAAGGTGACGCTGATGCGCAACCTCGTCGTGGCCGTGCTGACCGAACTGACCGAGCTGTCCGAGGAGGCCGCCCGATGACCACCACGACGACGGGAACCACCGCGGTGACGGGAGCCGTCGGCACCGCGCACACCCGCGTGGAGGGCCTGGCCAAGGTCACCGGAGCGGCCCGCTACGCGGGAGAGATCCCCTTCGCCGAACTCGCCCACGGCTGGCTGGTGTTGTCCACCGTCGCCCGCGGCCGCATCCGCTCGGTCGAGTCGGCCCCCGTTCTCGCGATGCCCGGCGTCCTGGCCGTCCTGCACCACGGGAACGCGCCGCGCGTCGACGGCGACTACCTGGGCATGCTGGGGCGGCCCGACCCGATCGTCGAGGTCTTCCAGCACGACCGGGTGCCGTTCATGGGCTGGCCGGTGGCGCTGGTCGTCGCCGAGACGTCCGAGCAGGCGCGGGAGGCGGCCGAGACGCTGGTCGTCCACTACGACGCGGAGTCGCACGACGTGGCGTTCTCCGCCGGACGTCCCGGCACCTACACGCCGGACGCCGCGGGCATGCAAACGGAGAAGGGCGACCTGGAGGCCGAACTCGCCGCGTCCACCCACGTCGTGGACGCGGAGTACACCACGCCCGAAGAGCACCACAGCCCGATGGAACCGCACGCGGCGACCGCGCGCTGGGACAGCGGCCGTCTCGAAGTCTTCGACTCCAACCAGGGCAGCACCTGGGTCGCGGGCGAGCTGGCGAAGCTGTTCTCCCTCGACCCGGCCTCGGTCCGGGTACGGTCCGAACACGTCGGCGGGGCCTTCGGGGCCAAGGGCATACGCGTGCACCAGATCCTCGCCGCGATGGCGGCGACGGTCCTGGACCGTCCCGTCAGAGTCGTCATGACGCGCCGTCAGATGTTCTCGCTGGTCGGCTACCGCAGCCCCACCGCGCAGCGCGTCAGGCTCGGCGCCGACAGCGACGGACGGCTGCGCGCCTTCGACCACCAGGGGCACAGCCTGACCTCGACCGTCCATGAATTCGTCGAGCCGAGCGCCGGATTCGGACGTCCGCTGTACGACGCCGACGCGCACCACACCGTCAACCGCGTCGTACCTCTCGACGTGCCGACGCCGACCTTCATGCGCGCGCCGGGTGAGGCTCCGGGCTCGTTCGCGCTGGAGTCCGCGCTCGACGAACTCGCCGAGAAGTGCGGCATGGACCCGATCGCGCTGCGGGCCCGCAACGAACCGGAAGTGGGGCCCGTCTCCGGCCTCCCGTTCAGCAGCCGCAATCTCCTGTCCTGCTTCGAGGAAGGTGCCCGCAGGTTCGGCTGGGCGGACCGGGATCCGCGTCCCGGACTGCGCCGTGAAGGGCGCTGGCTGCTCGGGACCGGCACCGCCACGGCCACCTTCCCCGTGCTCGTCGGCCCGTCCACGGCGGCCGTGACGGCGGAGGCCGACGGCACCTTCACCGTACGGATCACCGCGGCGGACGTCGGGACCGGAGCGCGGACCGCGCTGACCCTGATCGCCGCGGACGCCCTCAAGGTGGCACCGGAGCGCGTCCAGGTACGCATCGCGGACAGCGACTTCGGCCCGGCGATGCTTGCGGGCGGCTCGATGGGCACCCGCTCCTGGGGCTGGGCGGTCACGGCCGCGGTGCGCGAACTGCGGGAGCAACTGGCCCTCGGTATCGACATTCCGGAGGAGGGCATCACGGCACGGTCCGACACCACCGAGGCCCTCGGCACGCTCACGCAGAAGGAACGGCACTCCTTCGGAGCGCAGTTCGCCGAGGTCGCCGTGGACGTCACCAGCGGCGAGGTCCGCGTGCGGCGGATGCTCGGCATCTTCGCCGCCGGCCGGATCATCAACCCGCTGACCGCACGCAGTCAGTTCATCGGCGGTATGACCTGGGGCATCTCGATGGCTCTGCACGAGGAGGCCGTCAGGGACCCGGCGTCGGGCGGGCATGTGGGCGCCGACCTCGCCGGGTACCACATCGCCGCGAACGCCGATGTCCCGCTCATCGAGGCGGACTGGGTCGACGACCCCGATCCCGAGGACCCGGTCGGGATCAAGGGCATCGGCGAAATAGGCATCGTGGGCGCCGCGGCGGCGATCGCCAACGCGGTCTGGCACGCGACCGGTGTACGCCACCGGCACCTGCCGATCCGCCCCGACCGCGTTCTGCAGGCGGGCGGGCCCAGCGGGACCCGACATGCTTGATATCGCCGAGGAGTTGAACCGCTGGGCGGAGGAGGGCCGGTCCTTCGCCGTCGCCTCCGTCGTGGCGGTGGGCGGCAGCGCGCCGCGCGGCCCCGGGGCCGCCCTCGCCGTCGACACCGAGGGCACGGCCATCGGGTCGGTCTCCGGCGGCTGTGTCGAGGCGGCGGTGTACGACCTGTGCGTCCAGGCGCTGAAGGACGGCGCGACCGTGCGCGAGCGGTTCGGCTACAGCGACGAGGACGCCTTCGCGGTGGGGCTGACCTGCGGCGGGGTCGTCGAGGTGCTGGTCACGCCGATGGGCGTCGGCGCGCCGGTCAGGACGGTGGGGGAAGCGGCGCTGTCGGCCGCCGCCCGCGGGGAGACCGCGGCGCTGGCCCGTGTCGCCCAGGGGCCTGACCGGCTCCTGGGCCGGGCGCTGCTGGTGCGCCCCGACGGATCGTTCGAGGGCAGCCTGGGAGGCCTTCCGGACCTCGACCGGGCGGCGGCCGGCGAGGCCAGGGCCCTGCTCGACGCGGGCCGCACCGGCACGGTCGCCCTCTCGGAGAGCGGCTCGCGCTGCGATCCGGCCGGCCTGTCGCTGTTCGTCGAGTCGAGCGTGCCGCCGCCCCGCATGATCGTCTTCGGGGCCGTCGACGTCGCCGCGGCGCTGGTGCGCACGGGCAAGTTCCTCGGCTATCACGTGACCGTGTGCGACGCCCGTCCGGTCTTCGCCACCCGCGTCCGCTTCCCCGAAGCCGACGACCTCGTGGTCGACTGGCCGCACCGCTACCTCCAGCGCACGGCGACCGATGCCCGTACGGTCCTGTGCGTGCTCACCCACGACGCCAAGTTCGACGTTCCCATGCTGACGGCCGCGCTGCGGCTGCCGGCCGCGTTCATCGGCGCGATGGGCTCCCGCCGCACCCATGAGGACCGCAATCGCCGGCTTCGCGAAGCCGGCGTCACCGAGCGGGAGTTGGCCCGGCTGCGGTCCCCGATAGGCCTCGACCTCGGAGCCCGTACGCCCGAGGAGACCGCGTTGTCCATCGCGGCGGAGATCGTCGCGGCCCGGCGGGGCGGCACGGGCGTTCCGCTGACCGGCTCGGCAACTCCGATTCACCATGACCCGGACGCCGGCGCGGACGGGCTGGGCGTTGCCGCCGGCGCGGACGGGCGGGGAGCCGGCGCGGCCGGGAGGCATGCGGCGGCCTGACGCGGCCGGGATCACGGACGATCGCCGGGCCCGGGGCACCGACGGTCGCCGGCACCGACGGTCGCCGGCGCCGCCCCGGGCACCGGCCCGACCCGGGCACCGGCGCCGAGGCCGTCACCCGTGGCCCGAAGCCCCGGCCGGCCGGTCGCGCCGCTCGCGCCGGTAGTGCCGGGCCGCGAGACCCCAGCAGACGCCGAACACCAGCCAGTACGGCGACCACAGCAGCAGATCCCAACCGGCCTCGTAGCGCGCGAGGTCCGCGGCGGAGGCGGGGACGGAAACCGCACCGGTCAGCAGCCGCAGGTCGAGGAAGAACCCATAGCCCAGCAGCCCGATCGCGCGCGACACCATGAACAGGCACCCCGCCCAGGAACCGGCCAGCAGCACCCCGCGGCGGACCCTCCCATGCGGCCGGAAGCCCCCGGCCAGATGGAGCGCCGCCGCCATCCCGACCACCGCCAGCGCCACGGAGGCCCAGTGCCCGAGGACCGCGTCCGCCGTGCGGTTCAGCAGGTCGTCCCGGGCGGCACGGGGCAGCGGAGTCTGCCGCATCAGGAACGTGCCGCCCAGGGCCCAGTCCAGCTTCATCGCACCGTAGGCGAGCGCGCAGCCGAAGGCCACGCCGGCCGCCGTCCCCCGCCCGCGGCCGCCGTTCAACACCCCGCCCCGGCTGCGAGACGGTCCCGGGGCGGGCGCGTACGCAGCCCGTACGACACCGCCACCACGAGCCACGCCCCGAACCGGGCGCCTTCCCGCACGAATCCCAGGACCTCGCCCCAGCCGAGGTGGCCCCACGCGAAGTCCGTACGCCCGAAGGTCGCCACCGCCCCCAGCGACAGCATCACCAGCGAGAGCGTCAGTGCGCAGCACAGTGCCCAGCGCGGGATCCGGGCCCCCCACCGCGTGACGGACGACAGTGCCACCAGCGCCGCGAGCGCACCGAGCGCGGCGTTGCCCGCCTGGGCGAGCCCGGCGTGTGCGAACTGCGCCTGCACGGCTGCGGGGGCGGGGTGACCGGGCATGCCGATCTCACCGCGCACCGCCATGTACACCTTCTGCGCCGAGTACACCAGCATCTCCGCCACCGCCACGTATGCGGCCAGCCGGACGAAGAGCCCCGCGGGCACCGGCCGGGCGGGTTCGAGCAGCTTGCGGCGGAACGGGCCACCGCTCATGTCCAGGGTCATGAACCCATGCTGTCCGGCGCCGGTTCCGCCGACTTCCTGCCGAGGAACCATCGCGCTCCGCCGGGCGGCCGAGGACCCGCTCCGCCCGGCGGACGACAGGCACCGTATTACGGGCACCGCACTACGGGTGCCGTATTACAGGCACCGCCCTACAGGTGCCGTACTACGGGCAACCCCCGCCCGCACCCCGCCGTGCCTCACAGCAGGTCTTCGAGGGTGAGGGGCAGCTTGCGGATACGGCGTCCGGTGGCGTGGTGGACGGCGTTGGCGATGGCCGCGGCGGCGCCCACCTGGCCGACCTCTCCGACGCCCTTCACACCGAGCGGGTTGACGATCTCGTCGGCCACATCGACGAGTTCGACCTCCACCGACGGCGCGTCGGCATGGACCGGAACGAGGTAGTCGCCCAGGCTGGAGGCGACCCAGCGGCCGCGGCGCGGATCCATGTAGTTGGCTTCCAGGAGCGCCTGGCCCAGTCCCCAGAGCATCCCGCCCATGAGCTGGCTGCGGGCCGTCTTGGGATTGAGGACCCGGCCCGGCGCGAAGGCGCCGACCATCCGGCGGACCCGGGCGATCCCGAGGCCGGGGTCCACGGCGACCTCGGCGAACTGCGCACCGAACGTCATCATCCCGTAGCGGGTGCTCTCGGCCGACGGGGACCAGGAGCCGCCCGCCTCGAGGTCGGGGAGGAAGTTGCGGTGCAGCAGATCGGCGTAGCTCTCGCCGGTCCCGGCATCCGCATGCGGCATCATCCGGCCGTCCCGTACGACCACGGCGCCGGGGTCCGCACCGTGCAGGGGCGACTGGGTGTCCGCGACGGCCAGCGCGACGAGCTGGTCGCGCAGGCGGGTCGCCGCGGTGTGGACGGCCGCGCTGATCATGCCCGCTCCCGAGGAGCCGACGGCGGCGGCGATGGTGGGCAGGGTGGTGTCACCGCCCTCGAAGCGGCACCGCTCGACGGGCAGGCCGAGGGCGTCGGCGGCCACCTGCGTCATCACGGTGGCGACACCGGTGCCGAAGTCGGGCGTCGCGGCCTGCACCACGGCGGTGCCGTCGGAGTACAGCCGGGCCCGGGCGCGCTGCGGGTTGTTCGGACCGTAGACGGGGTATCCGGCGGTCGCCATGCCGTAGCCGATGAGCCACCTGCCGTCGCGGTGGGACCTGGGTTCGGGATTGCGCCGGTGCCAGCCGAAGCGCTCGGCCCCCCGTGCGTAGCACTCCTTGAGCCCGCAGCTGGACCAGGGGTTGCCGGTGGTGGGGTCGGTGTCGCTGTAGTTGCGCAGGCGCAGTTCCACCGGATCGATGCCCAGCCGGTGGGCGAGGTCGTCCATCGTGCTCTCCAGCGCGAACATGCCGGAGGCCTCGCCGGGGGCCCGCATGAAGGTCGGCGTCATGGTGTTGGCGCGGATCAGCCGGTAGACGCCCTCGTAGTTCGGGCAGGCGTAGATCTGGGAGGCAACGCCGAGGGAGGGCTCCGCCCAGTCGTCGAAGTGCGAGGTGGGCGAGAGCTTGTGGTGGCGCAGCGCGGTGAGCCGGCCTTCCTTGTCCGCGCCCAGCGTGATGCGCTGCTCCTGTTCCTCCCGGTGGCCGACCGACGTGAACATCTGCTCCCGGTTGAGGGTGAGCCTGACGGGGCGTCCGACCTGGCGGGCGGCGAGCGCGGCCAGCGCCGGGTGCGCCCAGATCATCGCCTTGCAGCCGAAGCTGCCGCCGACGTAGTGCGAGACGACGCGCACCTTCGAGGGGGTCAGACCGAGCAGCGCCGCGACCGTGAGCTGGGTGGCCGTCACCCCCTGGGTGGCGTCGTAGAGGGTCAGCTGGTCGCCGTCCCACGCCGCGGTGGTGGCCGAGGGCTCGATGGGGTTGTGGTTGTTCGCGGCGTAGGTGTACGTGGCGTCGATGCGCACCTCGGCCCGCGCGAGCCCGCTCTCCACGTCGCCGCGCGCGCTGCGGCCCGGGATGAAGCCGGCGAAGATCGCCTCGGGTTCGTACGCCTCGTCGCGCCCCTGATCGAGGGTGGTGACCGACGGCGTCTCCTCGTAGGAGACGCGGATCAGCGCGCCCGCGTGCTGGGCGCGTTCGAGGGTGTCGGCGACGACGACGGCCATGGGCTGCCCCGTGTAGTGCACCACCTCGTCCTGGAGCGGGAAGAAGGTCTGCCCCGGAGCGGGCATCCCGGCGAGCGAGGGGATCAGCGGGGGCTGTCCGGCGGCCCTGGGCAGGTTCTCGTGGGTGAGGATGCTGAGCACCCCTTCGGCCTGCAGCGCCTCGGAGGTGTCGATGGCGGTGATCCGGCCGCTGGGTACGCGCGCGCCGACCAGGACGGCGTACGCCATGCCGGCCAGCAGCACGTCCCCGGAGTAGCGCGCGCCGCCGGTGACCTTGTGGCGGCCGTCGACTCGGTCGGTGGGCCGTCCGATCGCGAGGGTCGGTGTGCTCATGACGGGCTCTCCGCTCGGGTGAGGACCTCCAGGACGCGGACGACGGTCCGCTGGGCCAGCTCGGCCTTGAAGGCGTTGAGCGGCACGGTGCGGGCGGCGGCGAGCTCCTCGTGGGCGGCCCGTGCGAAGGTCTCGGTGCGGGCGGGGGCGCCGCGCAGCATCTCCTCCGCGCGGCGGGCGCGCCAGGGCTTGGTGGCCACGCCGCCCAGCGCCAGCCGCACCTCGCCGATCACGCCGTCGGCCACGGTCACCGTGGCGGCGACGGAGGCCAGGGCGAACTCGTACGACTCGCGGTCGCGGACCTTCGTGTACAGGGAGGTGCGCGCCGCGGGCAGACCGGGAACCTCGATTCCCACCACCAGCTCGCCGTGCTCCAGCGGGTGTTCCAGGTGCGGGGTGTCGCCGGGCAGCAGGAAGAAGTCGTCGATCGGGTAGACCCGCCGGCCGCGCGGACCCTCCGTATGGATGCGGGCGTCCAGAGCCACCAGCGGCACGGCGACGTCCGAGGGGTGGGTGGCGATGCAGTGGTCGCTGACGCCGAGCACCGCGTGGCCGCGGTTGAAGCCGTCGAGGGCGCTGCAGCCACTGCCCGGATCGCGCTTGTTGCAGGGGGCCGTCGCGTCGCGGAAGTAGCCGCAGCGCACGCGCTGCATCATGTTGCCGCCCATGCTGGCCATGTGGCGCAGCTGCGCGGAGGCACCGAGTTCCAGCGCCTGCGCCACCATCGGGTAGCGCTCCCGTACGGCGGGCGCCGCGGCCACCTCGCTCATACGGGCCAGCGCGCCGATGTACAGGCCGCCGTCCGGCCGGTCCTCGATCTGGGTGAGCGGCAGATCGTTGATGTCCACGAGCCGGCGCGGCAGCAGCACGTTCTGCCGCAGCAGGTCGACCTCGGTGGTGCCGCCGGCCAGGAAGTCGCTGGTGGGGTCCGCGGCGACGGCGGCCACCGCGTCGGCGACGGCGGTGGCGCGGGAGTAGCTGATGGGCCGCACGGAGGTCTCCTCAGGTCTGGTCGCGGACCGCGCAGATGGCGGCCCGGATGTGCGGATAGGCGGCGCAGCGGCAGATGTTGCCGCTCATCCACTCGCGGATCTCGGCGTCGTCCGAGGCGTGGCCCTCCTTGAGCAGCGCGATCGCCGACATGATCTGGCCGGGGGTGCAGTAACCGCACTGGAAGGCGTCCTGCTCGATGAAGGCGCGCTGCATGGCGTGCAGCTCGTCGCCCTCGGCCAGGCCCTCGACGGTCGACACCGCGCGGCCCTCGCAGGCGATCGCCAGCGTGAGGCAGGCCAGGACCCGGCGCCCGTCGACCCATACCGTGCAGGCGCCACAGGTGCCCTGGTCACAGCCCTTCTTCGCACCTGTCAGGGCCAGCCGCTCACGCAGTGCGTCCAGGAGACTGACCCTGGGCTCGACTTCGCAGGTCCGGTCCTCGCCGTTGACGTTCAGGGTGATCTTCACTGGTTCGGGGCCGCGTTCCGGGAGTACGGCGGCCGCGGGCGCCCGGGACGGGCGGTGGGGAGCGGACACGGGCAGACCTCCTCTGGCTGGATCTTTCATCCTGTTTCATCCGATTCGGGGTCGCGACCCGACGCCCGTGGTTTTGGCGGGGTGGACGCGACCGGCGCCACCGAAGGCCGGCGCGGTGGGGGAGAGGCAGAATCGAAGCAAGGGCAGCCGCGAGTGTCCGGCCCGCGCCCTGTCCGAGCCGGGAAGCGACGCATGATGCCCGCAAGCCGTCACCCCTTCCCGGACCCCCCTCGCCACGGGGAGGTCCGGCGATGACCACCGCCGACCCGTTCGGCCCCAAGGGCGATCAGCCGACTCCTGTGGCGGCGCAGCCGAGCGGACTGCTGGATCTGCTCGGTGTCGCGGCGGTGCTGCTGGACGCCGAGGGCCGGATCGTGCTGTGGAGCCCGCAGGCCGAGGAGCTGTTCGGCTACACCGCCGAGGAGGCGCTGGGCCGCTACGCGGGCCGGCTGCTGGTCCACGAACGGCATCTGGACCTGGTGATCCGACTGTTCACCGAGGTGATGGGGACGGGCCGGGGCTGGGCCGGGGTCTTCCCCGTACGGCGCAAGGACGGCAGTACCCGCCTGGTGGAGTTCCGCAACATGCGGCTGCTGGACGACCGGGGGGACTTCTACGCCCTCGGGATCGCCACCGACGAGGCGGTCCTGCGCCAGGTGGAGCGGGATGTGGCGCTGTCCACGCGGCTGGTCGCACAGTCCCCGATCGGGCTGGCCGTCCTCGACACCGACCTGCGGTACCTGGCCGTCAACCCGGCGCTGGAGCGGATCAACGGCGTGTCTGCCGAGGACCACCTGGGCCGGTCGGTCCACGACGTGCTGCCGTTCCTGGACGCCGAGGAGATCGAGGGCGCGCTGCGGCAGGTCCTGGAGACCGGCGATCCCCTGGTCGACCAGTACACCCTGGGGCGTACCCCCGCCGATCCCGAGCACGATCACGCCTGGTCGGTCTCCTACTACCGGCTGGAGGACCCCGGCGGGCGGGTGCTGGGGGTGGCCGGCCTGGTGGTGGACGTCACCGACCGCCACCGCGCGACCACCGAGGTGGCCCGCGCACGGCGCCGCCTCGCCCTGCTCGCCGACGGCTCCGCCCGTATCGGCACCACGCTGGAGGTGGAGCGGACCGCCCGCGAGCTGGCCGACGTCGCCGTGCCCGAGCTCGCCGACGTGGCGGCCGTGGACATCCTGGACTCCGTCCTGGAGGACCGCCCGCCCCCGGACCCCGGCACCCGCCAGGAACACTTCCGGGCCCTGGCGGTCAAGGCCGCCTACCCCACCGAGGCGGTCCGCGCCGCCGACCCTCCGGGCCACTTCGCCAGCTACGGGCCCGACCGGCTGGTCACCCGCTGCGTACGGACCGGCCGCCCCATCCTGATCCCCCACGTCGACGACCGGGAGCTGTCACACATCGCCCGGGACCCCGAGGCGGCCGCCCTGCTGGCCCGGGCCGGCATCCACACCTACCTCACGACGCCGCTGATCGCCCGCGGCGAGGTGCTGGGCGCGCTGGGGCTCACCCGCGCCCGCAACCCGCTGCCCTTCGACGAGGACGACCTCACGCTCGCCGGTGAACTGGCCGACCGGGCCGCGGTGTGCATCGACAACGCCCGCCTGTACCAAGGCCAGCGCGACGCCGCCCTCACCCTCCAGCGCAGCCTGCTCCCGGCGCGTCCGCCGCAGCCGTCGGGCCTGGAGATCGCCACCCGCTACCAGCCCGCCGGCACCACCAGCGAAGTCGGCGGCGACTGGTTCGACGTCATCCCCCTCGTGGCGGACAAGACCGCGCTCGTCGTGGGCGACGTGATGGGCAGCGGCATCAACGCCGCCACCACCATGGGCCGCCTGCGCACCGCCTCCTCCACCCTGGCCGACCTCGACATCCCGCCGACCGACGTGCTGCGGCACATCGACAAGATCACCGCCGGCCTGGAGCAGTACGCCACCTGCGCCTACGCCGTCTACGATCCGTACCGCGCGGCCTGCCGCATCGCCGTCGCCGGACACCTGCCCCCCGTCCTGATCCGTGCCCGGCGGCCGCCCGAACTGCTCGACCTGCCCACCGGCGTCCCCCTCGGGGTCGGTGGCGTCCCCTTCGAGTCCACCACCTTCGACCTGCATCCCGGCGACCAACTGGTGTTCTACACCGACGGGTTGGTCGAGAGCCGCCGGTACGCCATCGACGAGCGCCTGGACCTGCTGTGCCGCCTGCTCGCCAGCCCCGACCCCACCTTGGAGGACACCTGCAACCGGCTCCTGGACACCCTGCGCGATCCGGACGACCACGACGATGTCGCGGTCCTCATCGCCCGGGCCCGGCCCTGGCCCTGACCCGGGCCCGGCCCCGCGCCACCGGCCGCCGACCCGCGGATCACCCGGGGGTCCGGTCGTGCCCGGACGCGTCGTCGGGCACACCGAGGCGTTCGAGCAGCAGCCCCTCCCGTGTGGACCAGGGGCAGATCTCGACGCTCGACACCCCGCACGCCTCCATGAGGCTCTCGGCGATCAGCGCACCCGCCAGGGACTGCTCGGCCCGGTGGCGGGAGATGCCGGGCAGGGCGCCGCGCCGGTCCGGGGCGACATCGGCCAGCAGGCGGGTCGCCCCGCGCAGCTGGGGCAGGGTCAGCTGGCGCACCGTTCGCCGCGGCTCGCCGTGCGCGGCGCCGGCGAACCGCGCGAGCTGCTCGAAGGTCTTCGAGCAGGCGAGCACCCGCTCCCCTCGCGCCGCCCGCGGCACCCCGGGGTCCAGGCTCAGGCAGTGCCGCAGATGCCGGCGGACCTCGGCCAGCCGCCGCCCGGAGGAGGCCGTCCCGCCGGGCAGCCAGTCCCGGGTGATCCGGCGGGCGCCCAGCGGCAGCGAGCGGACCGTACGGGGCTGGGCGTCCGTCCCCGAGGCGATCTCCACGGTGCCGCCGCCGATGTCCAGGACCAGCAAGGGGCCCACCGCGCAGTCCGCCCACTGGCGGGCCGCCACATAGGCCAGCCGTGCCTCCTCCTCGCCGGGCAGCACCCGCAGCCAGGTGCCGGTCGTGCGGGCCACCCGCGCGATGACCTCCTCGCGGTTCGGGGCGTCCCGGATGACGGAGGTGGCGAACGCGAACACCTCCGGCAGGCGCAGATGCGGGTGCGCGGTGATCGCCTCGGCCACCGCGCGCTGCACGCTCTTGACCCCGGCCTTGCCCAGCCGCCCCTTCCGGTCGAGGGTCTCGTGGAGTCTGAGCCGCACCTTGTGGGAGAAGACCGGTTCCAGCACCGCCCCCGCTCGCCACCGCACCACGGTGAGCAGCGCACTGTGGCACCCGACGTCCAGCACACCCGCCTGCCGCATCCAGCCGCCTTCCCGGAAATCCACCACTTCCGCCCCGCTCCGTAATCATGATGTCACTTATCGTGCTCACATGCGCCGAGGTGCCGGATATTGATAAGCCGCACTGAATATCGATAAAGCGCACCCGTGGCAACTCGCAGGCAAATCGCAGGCGAGTCGCAAGCAACCTGCAGGTCTGCGGGTTCTTGGCCAGTGCTGTTTTCGGACAACTTTGCGCGCGGTGCGATCGCCGCGCGAAGAAGCATTTCCAGGCCGCGATCGACGAGCCGGTCGAAGAAATTCCGGATCTGGTAAGTGCGGTGGGTATCGCCCGCGGCGATTGGCGGGTTTGTGTCTTTCCTTTTCCTTGCCCCCCGATGCGCCCGACGGGATCGGACATGCGGGGATGCATGATGACGATCATGTTGGGTACGCGGCTGCCATTGCGGCCCGTGGGAGAGGGCAAGGACGCGTGAAAGAGCAATCACCGATATCACTGACGGCATATCAGCGGGACATCTGGGTCGCTGGCCGTCAAGAACCGGAATCACCCCAGTTCAACTGTGTACTCCATGAGCGACTACAAGGTGACGTGGACCACGAAGTTCTGGTCGGCTGTGTTGAGCGCGCATTATCCCGCCACGAGAGTTTCCGGCTGCGCTTCGGCGAAAGCGCCGGCATGCCCCATCAGTGGGCCGCGGCCGAAGGCGTCCGGGTCGAGCGGCTCGACCTGACACAAGAGCGCGAACCGGCCGCGGCGTGCGACGCGTGGATACGGCGATCGCTGTTCCGCGCCCTGCCGCTCATCGACCGGCCGATGGTCGAGGCGACCCTGCTCCTGGAGAGCCCGACCGTCACGCACCTGCACATCAAGGCGCACCACATCGTCGCCGACGGCTGGGCGGTCAACCTGCTGAGCCGGGAAATCCTGGAGGACTACGCGCGGGTGACCGGCGGCCGCGAGGACGCCGGCCCCGCCCCGTCCTCCTACCTCGCCTTCGTCGAGGAGGAGGCCGCCTACCGGGCCGGCGCCGAAGCCGACCGCGACCGGGCCTTCCACCGCGAAGCCCTGGCCGGCGTGGAACCCGCGCTGTTCACCCGCTCCGGAAGCACCGGCGAGCGCTCCCGGCACTCCTTCGTGATCGAAGGCGCGCTCGTCGAGCGGATCCGTGCCGCCGGCTTCTCACCGTTCACCTACCTGGCCGCCATGTTCGGCAGCTATCTGACACGGGTGCACCGCAGCGCGGAGGCCGTCCTCGGCATCCCGCTCCTCAATCGGCCCGACGAGCGGTACCGGGCGGTGCCCGGCCACTTCGCCAACACCCTGCCGCTGCGGGTCGCCGCACACGGCGGCCGCACCGTGCGGGAGGTGGTCGCCGCCACCCAGCGCGCGACCCGCGACCTGCAGCGTCACGAACGCCTCTCGCTCGGCGACGTACTGCGCGAGCTGCCCACGTCCGCCGAGGGCCCGCGCCGGCTCTTCGACGTGCAGATCTCCTACATGCGCTGGCCGCGCCCGGACCAGATACCCGGCGTCGCCCGCGAGACGGCCATGATGGCCCCCTCGCACGAGCACGACGCACTCAGCGTCGTCGTCTCCGCCTTCGACGACACCGCCGACCTCCACATCGACCTGGAGTACGCCTGCGACGTCTTCGACGAGGACCTCCCGATCACCTCGGTCGCCGGTCACCTCAAGACGCTCGTCGCACAGGGCCTGACCGACCTGGACCGTCCGCTGTCCGACGTCGGCATGCTGGAGCCCGCCGAGTACGACGACCTCACCGCCGTACGCAGCCACGGCCCGCGGGTGCCCTACGCCCACCACGCCACCCTCCACGCGCTGTTCGAGGCGCAGGCCGCCCGGCGCCCCCGGCAGACCGCCGTCGTCGGGGCCGCGGGGGAGATCCTGACCTACGCCGAACTCGACGAGCGGGCCAACCAGGTCGCACGCGCGCTGCGGGCCGAGGGCGTCGGCCCGGACGACCGGGTCGCCCTCATGCTGGAGCGGGGGCCCAAGCTCCTGGCCGCCCTCCTCGGCGTCCTGAAGTCCGGTGGCGCCTATGTGCCCGTGGACCGCGGCTACCCCGCCGAACGCGTGGCCTTCCTGCTGGCGGACAGCCGCGCCAAGGTCGTGATCGTCGACGGCGACACCCCCGTCACCGAGGCCGCCGAGGGGATGACCGTACGGTGCGTCGACGACCTGCTGCAGGGCAGCGGCGCCCCGCTGGAACCGGTCGCCACCTCCCGCGACCTGGCCTACGTCATCTACACCTCCGGTTCGACCGGCCGCCCCAAGGGCGTGATGGTGGAACACCACAGCGTCGTCAACCGGCTCGCGTGGATGCAGCGCCGCTACCCGCTCGACGAGCACGACGTCCTGCTGCAGAAGACGCCGGTCTCCTTCGACGTCTCCGTGTGGGAGCTGTTCTGGTGGGCGATCGAGGGCGCGAGCGTGGCGCTGCTGCCGCCCGGCGGCCAGCAGGACCCGCGCGAGATCCTGCGCACGATCCGTGAACAGCGGGTCAGCGTCGCGCACTTCGTCCCCTCGATGCTCGGCCCCTTCCTCGACCTCTTGCAGGAATCGCCCGAGGCCCGCGCGGGCGCCCGCTCCCTGCGCCAGGTCTTCTGCAGCGGTGAGGCCCTGCCGCCCGCCCGCGTCGAGCAGTTCCAGCGCGTCTTCGGCCCGGACCACCCCGCGCGGCTGGCGAACCTCTACGGCCCGACCGAGGCGACCGTGGACGTCTCGTACCACGACTGCCCGCCCGATCCCGCCCGGCCCGTCACGCGGGTGCCCATCGGCCGGCCGATCGACAACACCCGGCTGTACGTGCTGGACGCCGACGGCCGGCCGCAGCCGGTGGGGGTCGCCGGCGAGCTGTGCATCGGCGGCGTCGGCGTGGCCCGGGGCTATCTGGACCGGCCCGAACTGACCGCCGAGAAGTTCCTGCGCGACCCGTTCGTGCCGGAGGGCCGCATGTACCGCACCGGCGACCTCGCGCGGTGGCTGGCGGACGGCAGCCTGGAGTACCTCGGACGGATGGACGGCCAGGTCAAGATCCGCGGCAACCGCGTGGAGCTGGGCGAGGTGGCGGCCGCCCTCGGCTCGGTCCCCGGCATCCGCGACGCCCTCGTCGTGGACCGCACCACCACCGCCCGCGGCACACACCTGGTCGGCTACTACGTCGCCGACACCGCGCACGACCCGGTCCGGCTGCGCGAGCAACTCGCCCGCACTCTGCCCGGCTTCATGGTCCCGGCGTACTTCCTGCCGATCGACGCCATCCCGCTCACGCCCAACGGCAAGGCCGACCGCCGGGCACTGCCCGCGCCCCAGGACGGCCCGCACCCCGAGGACCCGGCGGCGCGCGAGACGGCCCGCACCCCCGTCGAGGCCGCGCTGGCCCGGATCTGGGCCGGTGTACTGGGCCGGGAGACCGTCGGGGTGCACGACGACTACTTCGCGCTCGGCGGCGACTCGATCCTGATGCTCAAGGTGCGTGCCACGGCCGAGGCCGAGGGCCTGCGCTTCTCGCTCACCGACCTCGTCCGCAACCCGACGGTCGCGCAACTGGCCGCCAAGACCGGCGAGGCCACCGGGCACCGGGGCGACGCCGCCCCCGCACCCTTCGCCCTCGTCTCGCACGTGGACCGGGCCGGCCTCGAAGGCGCCGAGGACGCCTTCCCGCTGACCCGGCTCCAGCTCGGCCTGCTCTACCACAGCCGCCGCCACGAGACCTCCGCCACCTACAAGGACGTCTTCCAGTACACCCTCGAACTTCCCTGGGACGAGGGCGCGTTCCGCGCGGCGTTCCAGCGACTGGTGGCGCGGCACCCGGCGCTGCGCTCCGCCTTCGCCCTGGCGGGCTTCTCCGAGCCGCTCCAGGTCGTCCACCCCGAGGCGCACGGCGGCCTGGACGTCGCGGACCTGCGCTCCCTCGAACCCGGCGCCGCCGACGCCGAGATCCGCCGGCACATCGACGAACGCCGCCGGCACCCCTATGTCTTCGACCGGGCGCCGCTGTACCTCTTCCGGGCCCATGTCCGGCCCGGATCCCTCGACCTGGTCCTCAGCTTCCACCACGCGCTCCTCGACGGCGGCAGCGTGGCGACCCTCGTCGGCGAACTCCTCCAGGACTACGCGCACGGCCTCGGCCTGGACACCGGCCCCGTCGACACCCCCCGACTGCCCTCACCCGCCGCCCACGTACGCGACGAGCAGGAGGCCCTGCGCTCCGAGGAGACCCGGCGCTACTGGCGGCAGAAGCTGGCCGGCAGCGAGCCCCTGCAGATCGAGGCGTTCGGCCCGCACCTGGCGGGCGGCGAGGGCGCCGAGCCCTCCGCGCGCCGGGTCGAGCTGCCCGACGCGCTCACGGCGCGGGTGCGGCACTTCGCGGCCGAGCACACCGTGCCGGTCAAGTCCGTGCTCTTCGCCGCGCACTGCCTGACGCTGGCGATGCTCGCCGGCACCCGCGACATCACGACCGGACTGGTCACCCACGGGCGGCCCGAACTGGCGCACGCGGAGCGGATCGCCGGCCTCTTCCTCAACACCGTGCCGCTGCGCCTGGACGCGGACCGCGACAGCTGGCTCGACGTGGTGCGCGAGGCCTTCCGGCAGGAGCAGGACGGTCACGACCACCGCCGGTACCCGCTCAGCGCCATCCAGGAGGACCACGGCGGCCCGGTCCTGGACACCGCCTTCAACTACGTCCACTTCCACCAGCTCGCCGAGATCCTCCACCTGCCGGGCCTGCGCCTGCGGGACTTTCGCACCTGGGAGGAGACCAACTTCCGCCTCCTGGTCAACGCGGTCACCGAACCGGACGGCGGGCGGGTGTGGCTGCGCATCGACTGCGACGGCGGCACCTTCTCCGCCGACCAGGCCGACCTCTTCGCCGACGGGTATCTGAAGATCCTTCGACAGATGGTGGAAGAGCCGCACACCGAGCCCGACTTCGCCTTCCTCGCCCGGCCCGCGGCCCTCGCCCGGCCCACCACCGTGCCCACCGTCGTGACCCGCTTCGCCGACCAGGCCGCGCGCACCCCGCAGGCGACCGCCCTGGCCGCCGGCGAGGAGCGGTGGAGCTACCGGCGGCTCGCCGAAGCCGCCGGGCACGTGGCCGGCCGGCTGCGCGCACTGGGCGCCCCGCGCGAGGCCCGGATCGGCATCGCCATGGACCGGTCGCCGCAGACCATCGCCGTGATCCTGGGCGTCATGCGGGCCGGTTGCGCGGTGCTGCCGCTCGACGTCGGCTACCCCGCGCAGCGACTGGCCGCGATGCTGGAGCAGGCCGCGCCCTTCCGCGTCATCGCCCACGCCCCCTACGCCCACCTCGCGGGCGACCCCGCACTGGTGCTGCCGGCCGAATCGGTGACCGAGCCGTCCCCGGAGTCCGAGGGCGGGCCGGCGGACGCCGCCCGGGGCCGGGACCTCACGCCGGACAACACCGCGTATGTGCTGTTCACCTCCGGCTCCACGGGCCGGCCCAAGGGCGTCGCGATGCCGCACCGCTCGCTGGCCGCCCTGGTGGACTGGCAGATACAGGCCCCCAGTTCGGCCGCCGGCGGCGCGACGCTGCAGTACGCCCCGCTGAGCTTCGACGTCTCCTTCCAGGAGATCTTCTCCACCCTCTGCTCGGGCGGTGCGCTGCACCTGGTGAGCGACGGCGAGCGGCGCGACATGCCCGCACTGCTGCGCCGGATCGACACCGAGCGCATCGAGCGGGTCTTCCTGCCCTATGTGGCACTCCAGCAACTCGCCGAGACCGCGGACGCGTTGGGCATCACCCCGAGCGCCCTGCGGGTGCTGATCTCATCCGGCGAGCAGCTGCGGGTGACCGGGGAGATCCGCCGGCTGTGCGCGGCACTCCCCGACGCCGTGCTGGAGAACCAGTACGGGCCGACCGAGACCCATGTCGCCACCGCCTTCACCATGGCCGGGGACCCGGCCGCGTTCCCGGCGCTCCCGCCCATCGGGTACGCCATCGACGGCGCCGAGGTGCACGTCCTGGACGACCGCCTGCGCCCGGTTCCCGCCGGTGCGCGCGGCGAGGTCTACCTCGGCGGCGCCTGCCTGGCCCACGGCTACGTAGGCCGCCCCGACCTGACCAAGGAGCGCTTCGTCCCGCACCCGTTCGCCGGCGAGGGGCAGGTCCTCTACCACACCGGCGACCTCGGGCTGGTGCTGTCCGACGGCGCCGTGGTCTACGCGGGCCGCGCCGACGCACAGGTCAAGGTCCGCGGCTTCCGCGTCGAGCCCGCCGAGGTGGAACTGGCCCTCACCGCCCTCGCCGAGCACTACCCGCAGCTGCGCGACGCCGCGGTCGTGGCGCGGCAGCGCGAGAACGGCGACACCTTCCTCGCGGCGTTCCTCGTCGGCGACGGCGCCGAGGAGGACCTGCCCGGCATCCGGGAACGGCTGCAGTCCACGCTGCCCGAGCACATGGTGCCCTCGCATCTGCAGTGGACCTCGCGGCTGCCGCTGACGCCCAGCGGCAAACGGGACGACACCGCCCTGCGCAAGGCACCGCTGACCACGGCCGCCGGTCCCGACGAGGTCGCACCCCGCGACGACTACGAACGGGCGCTCGCCGAGATGATGGCGGACCTGCTGCACCTGCCGTCGGTCGGCATCCACACCGGCCTGTTCGACCTGGGCGGCACCTCGCTGACCGCGATGCGGCTGGTGGTGCAGATCGAGCAGCGCTACGGGGTGACCATCGCCCTGTCCGAGTTCATCGCGGCCCCGACCGTGGCCGGACTCGCGGCCCGGCTCCGCAACGGTGACGCGGTCGCCGCCTTCGACCCCCTGGTGCCGATCCGCCCCGACGGAGAGCGCCCGCCGCTGTTCATGGTCCATCCCATGGGCGGCAACGTGCTGTGCTACGTCCGCTTCGCCCGCCATCTCCCGGCCGACCAGCCGCTGTACGCACTCCAGGCGGCGGGCGCGGACCCGGGCAGCACGCCGCTGCGCAGCGTCCAGGAGCTCGCCGCCAGCTATGTCACCGCACTGCGCACGGTGCAGCCGCACGGCCCGTACAGCATCGGCGGCTGGTCCTTCGGCGGCTTCGTGGCCTTCGAGATCGCCCGCCAGCTGCGCGCGGCGGGGGAGGAGATCAACCAGCTGGTCCTGCTGGACACCACCGCGCTGAGCCCGGGGCCCCGCACGCAGCACGACGACGACGCGCTGCTGGGCTGGTTCTTCTGGGAACTGCTGTGGCTGGAGCGCGGCGGCGGCTCCCCGGTGGAAGCGATCCCGGCGGAACTGTCCACCGTCGAGGAGAAGTTCGACTTCATCGCCCGGCTCGCCGGCGAGGCCGGTGTGCTGCCGGCCGGCAGCTCGGGCGCCGTCATCCGCCGCCTCTTCCACGTCTACCAGGCGAACTGGCAGGCGGCCCTGGACTACCGGCCCCGGGACGAGCGTCTGGAGCCCACCCTGATCCGCGCCATGGAGCCGCTGCCGGACGTCCTCGCCGAGATGCACGGCGCCGCCCGGACCCGACACCAGGACGCCCGCAACGGCTGGAGCACGATGACCGACGGTCCGATCAACGTCGTCAGCGTCCCCGGCGACCACTTGACGATCATGGAGGAACCGTACGTGGAACACGTGGCCAAGACCGTCGCCGACCTGATCCGGACCGACCGGTCCGCAGCCCCTGAGGAGAACTGACGAGATGTCCCAGAACCGTGTGAAGGCCCTCGTCGCCGGAGCCGGCATAGGCGGGCTCAGCTGCGCCGTCGCGCTGCGGCGGGCCGGCCTCGACGTGGAGGTGTTCGAACGGGCCGGCGAGCTGCGCGCCGCCGGATCCGGACTGTCGGTGATGAGCAACGCCATCGCCGCGCTCGCCACCCTCGACATCGATCTCGGACTCGCCAAGCGCGGCCGGGTCGCCGAGTCGTTCACCATCCTGGACCACCGCGGGGAGCTCATCAGGGACCTGCCGTTCAAGGAGGTCTGCGACAAGGTGGGCGTGCCCAGCGTCTGCCTGAGCCGCTCGGACCTGCAGGAGGCCCTGCTCGACCAGATGACGGACCCGATCCGCCTCGGCGCGGCCGTCACCGGCTTCGACTCCGACGACACCGGCGTCACGGTGCGGCTGGAGGACGGGCGCGAGGTACGCGGCGACATCCTCATCGGCGCCGACGGCTTCCACTCGGCCGTCCGGCGGCAACTCGTGGGACCGGGGGAGGACTCCCAGGACAGCGGTTACGTCTGCTGGCTGGGCATCGTCCCCTTCCAGCACCCCGTCATGGCCCCGGGCGCCGTGCACCACTACTGGGGCAGCGGACAGCGCTTCGGCCTCATCGACATCGGCCACGGCCGCTACTACTGGTGGGGCACGAAGGAGATGTCCACCTCCGAGTCCCACGACTGGAACGGCACCAAGGACGACATCACCCTGGCCTTCGCGGACTGGGCCGAAGAGGTCCGGGCGGTGATCGACGCCACCCCGCGCGAGGACATCCTCGCCGTGCCCTCCCGCGACCGCGCCTTCCTGGAGCGGTGGGGAGCGGGCCGGGTCACCCTGCTCGGCGACGCGGCCCACCCCATGCTGACCACGCTGGGGCAGGGCTCGTGCATGGCCATCGAGGACGCCGTCGTCCTGGCGCACACCCTCGCCGAGCCGGGCGCCGCCGCGGACCTGCCGGGCGCCCTGCGCAGGTACGAGGACCGGCGGCGCGACCGCACCCGGATGATGGTCGAGGCCTCCCGCTCGCTGAGCGACTTCGAACAGGCGGCCACCCCCGCCGAACGGCAGGCCCGTGACGACTACTTCCGGCTGACCTCCCGCGAGGAACTCGCCCGCCGGAACGAGGAGGCCATGACCTTCCCCGGCGTCTAGCCGACCGGCCCGCACCGTGCGACGGCGCCGCCCGGACCCGCCACGGGGCCCGGGCGGCGCCGTCTCCGGCGCCCGCCCCATGGCGGCCGTTGCCCGCGTCCCCCGCATGACCGGGTCCCGGACGGGGATGCCGTACGGCGCCCCGGGGCACATATCGTCGACCGACGCCAGAGTCCGTGCCCGCCGAACGCCCGCCGACGTCTCCGAGGAGCGCGCCATGAACAGACCATCGACCGGGTCCGGTGCCCCGGAGGAACTGCGGCGGCGGCTGGGTCTGTTCGACGCGGTGGTGATCGGCCTGGGGGCGATGATCGGTGCCGGGATCTTCGCCGCCCTGGCACCGGCGGCGCACGCGGCCGGGTCGGGGGTGCTGCTCGCGCTCGCCGTGGCGGCGGTGGTCGCGTACTGCAACGCCACCTCCTCGGCGCGGCTGGCGGCGCGGTACCCGGCGTCCGGCGGCACCTACGTCTACGGCCGCGAACGGCTGGGGCGCTTCTGGGGGTACCTGGCCGGGTGGGCGTTCGTGGTCGGCAAGACCGCCTCCTGCGCGGCGATGGCACTGACCGTCGGTTCCTACGTATGGCCGTCCCAGGCGCACCTGGTCGCGGTGGCCACCGTGGCGGTGCTGACCGCCGTCAACTATGCCGGGGTGCGGAAGTCCGCCTGGCTCACCCGCGCGATCGTCGCCGTCGTGCTGGCCGTGCTCGCCGCGGTGGTGTGCACCGCCCTCACCTCCGGCGCCGCGGACCCCGGCCGGCTGGACATCGGCGGCGACGCCACGTTCGGCGGGCTGTTGCAGGCGGCGGGCCTGCTGTTCTTCGCGTTCGCCGGGTACGCGCGGATCGCCACCCTCGGTGAGGAGGTGCGTGATCCGGCCCGCACCATTCCCCGCGCCGTGCCCCTCGCCCTGTGCCTCACACTGGTCGTCTACGCCGCCGTCGCGGTGGCGGCGCTGACCGTACTGGGGAGCCAGGGGCTGGCGGCGGCCCCCGCCCCGCTCGTCGACACGGTGCGCGCCGCGGGCCTGCCCGGCCTGGCTCCGGTGGTCCGCGCCGGTGCCGCGGTCGCCGCGCTCGGCTCGCTGCTGGCGCTGATCCTGGGCGTCTCGCGCACCACGCTGGCGATGGCCCGGGACCACCACCTCCCCTCCGCCCTGGCCGCCGTCCACCCGCGCTACAAGGTGCCGCACCGCGCCGAACTGGCCGTCGGCGTGGTCGTGGCGGCCCTGGCGGCCACGGCGGACGTGCGCGGGGCGATCGGCTTCTCCTCCTTCGGAGTGCTGGTCTACTACGCCGTCGCCAACGCCGCCGCCTGGACCCTCGCCCCGGACGGGGGGCGTCCCCGGCGCGCGGTGCCGGTGCTCGGCCTGGTGGGCTGCCTGGTGCTGGCCTTCGCCCTGCCGCCGTCCTCGGTGCTCGCCGGGGCCGCGGTCCTGGTGGTCGGTGCGCTCGCCTACGTTCTGCGCCGTAAGGCCACCGTCTAGGGAGTGGGCGACACCACTGCCGCAGAGCCGCCGCTCCGGGTGCTGGTGTGTGATAACCGTCTCAGCCCGTACCGCGGGTAGTGGGGCGACCGTGACTGGTGATCAATTCTGGTTACACTGTTACCAGTTGAGTACAACGGAGAGCGGCGATTCTCCTTGTATTCAACTAATGGTTTTGTTATCGCCTTGAGTGGGTCAGGTAGGCCCGACACCGTCGTCACCGCCGCGCCGCCTCTCACGCGCCTTGCAGTTCCCCACGATTGAGGATGTTGATGGTTCGCACTGCGTCGTCACCCGGAGGATCTCATTCCGGCTCGGTTGCGGCGTGGTCGGCACCCGCTGTCGTGGCGGCCGCGGCGACGGTGGTCACCGCGGTGCTGGTGCCGCCCGCGGCCACCTGGGCGGTGATCTGGTGCGGTGTGGTCGCCACGGCGGCCGTCGCCGTCCTCTCGGCGGCGGTGGCACGCCGCGGCCGGGCCCTGACCGAGCTGCGCGCCACGGCACTTGAGCGGGAGTCGCTGCTCGCCCAGCACCTGCGCCAGCAGGAGGCGGCGACGATCCGGCTGGCCGAACAGCAGCTCCCGGTGGCCGTCAGCAGGCTCCAGGAAGGCGAGTTCGCCGAGGACGTGCTGCTGTCCCTGACCGTCGAGGACAACGGCCTCAGCCCGCAGTTCCGGGCGGCGCACGAGGCGCTGCTGCGCTCGGTGGTCGAGGCGGTGCAGGCCGAGGAGTCCATGCGCGACTCCGCGCAGCGCGGTGTGGTCAACGTCGCCCGCCGCGTCCAGGCCATCGTCCACCAGCAGGCGACCGACCTGCGTGCGATGGAGGACCGGCACGGCCAGGAGCCGGCGTTCTTCGCCGACCTGCTCAGGCTCGACCACGGCACGGCCCTGATCGGCCGCCTGGCCGACAGCATCGCCGTCCTCAGTGGCGCCCGGCCCGGCCGCCAGTGGAGCAAGCCGGTACCGCTCTACAGCGTGCTGCGTGGCGCGATGTCCCGGATCCTGGACTACCAGCGCGTCGAACTGCACTCCGTCGCCGAGGTCGCCGTCGTCGGCCCGGCCGTCGAGCCGCTCATCCACGCGCTGGCCGAGCTGCTGGACAACGCCACCCGGTACTCGCCGCCCAAGACCCGCGTCCATCTGACGGCGGTGGAAGTGCACATGGGCATCGCCATCGAGATCGAGGACGGCGGCATCGGCCTCAGCGAGGAGGCCCGCGCCCGGGCCGAGCGGATGCTGAACGAGGCACGGGCCGGGATCGACCTCAAGGACCTCGGCGAGTCGCCGCGGCTGGGCCTCGCGGTCGTCGGCCGCCTGGCGCGCGCCTACGACTTCCAGGTGTCGCTGCCGCCCTCCGCCTACGGGGGAGTGCGCGCCGTACTGACCGTCCCGAAGGCGTCCATCACCACCGCGCCCGCACCGGGCAGGGCGCACGGCATCGGCGCCTCCTCCGGTCCGCGTTCGGCACCGTCCCGCGGCTCCGCCCAGCCCGCCGTGCCGGCGCCCCAGCAGACACCGAGCACACTTCCCGCGCCCCGGTCCATCACGGAGGTCCCCGGCGCAGTCGCTGCGGCCGCCCCCCTGGACCGTGCCGAGGAGCAACCCACCGGGACCGAGGTGACGGCCAGCGGCCTGCCGCAGCGGCGTCGGCGCTCTCCGAACCCTGCCCGCAAGACAGCCTCCGCCCGGCCGGGCCCGGCGGCGACGGCACACGAGGAGCCGGCGCCCGGCGTCTGGATGGCCGAGCTGCGCAGTGGCCTCGCCGGCGAAAGGCCGACGTCGGCACCCGCCCGGACCAGCAACGACACGTCAGACAAGGGTGAGTAACCGATGTATCAGCGCGCGGACATGGACTGGATGCTCAAGGACCTCGCGGAGAGCGTCCCCCAGACCCGCCATATCGTGGTGCTGTCGTCGGACGGCCTGTGCATGGCCCGGTACGACACCTCCCCGGACACCGCCGACCGCCTCGCCGCCATCGGTTCGGGACTGCAGAGCCTCTCCGTGGCGGTGGCCTCCGAATTCCCGCACAGCGACGGCCGGATGAGAATGGTCGTCATCGAGGTCAGCGGCGGCTTCATGTACCTGATGGCCGCCGGTGCCGGTGCGCACCTGGCGGTGCTCGCCGACGAGGGCGTGGACGCGGGGCTCGTCGGACAGTGCATGCGCGACCTGGTGGCCCGTATCGGCGCCCACCTCACCAGCCCGCCGCGCACCGACGGGCGGACGGCGTGAGCGAATCCGATCGGGACTGGGCCCAGGGCGGTCCTGAGCGGTTGTACGTGATCACCGGGGGCCGGACCGGAAGCGAGGAACAGGCCGAGCTCGACCTCGTCACGCTGATCGTCGCCCTGGAGGAGTCGCAGCCGGGCATGCAGCCCGAGCACGCCGCGATCCTCCGGGTCTGCCGGTCGCCGCTGTCCGTGGCGGAGATCTCCGCGCACTTAGCGCTGCCCGCCAGTGTGGTCGGCGTGCTCCTCACCGACCTCCTGACCGACGGGCGGGTGGAGGCCCGTGCACCGGTCTCCAAACTCCCCGACATAGCACTGATTGAGGCGGTTATCGATGGTCTCCAGAAGCTCTGACACCGTCACGGAGCCTCGGCGCGAGGACCAGCTGCCGTCGTCGGCCTCCGCGGCGGTCAAGATCGTGGTCGTGGGCGGCTTCGGCGTCGGCAAGACCACCCTCGTCCGTTCGGTGAGCGAGATCAGGCCGCTGACGACCGAAGAGACGATGACGGAGGCCAGCACCGACGTCGACGACGTCTCGGGTGTGGAGCGCAAGACCGCGACCACCGTGGCCATGGACTTCGGCAGGATCAGCCTCAACGAGGAGCTGGTGCTCTACCTGTTCGGCACGCCCGGCCAGCAGCGGTTCTGGTTCCTGTGGAACGGCCTGTTCGAAGGAGCGCTCGGCGCCGTCGTCCTGGTCGACACCCGGCGCCTCGAAGTCAGCTTCGATGTGATCGGCCGCCTGGAAGAGGCCGAAGTGCCCTTCGTGATCGCGGTCAACGCCTTCCCCGACGCGAACTCGTACGACACCGAGGAGCTGCGCGGTGCGCTGGACCTGCCCGAGCAGGTGCCGATCGTGGTGTGCGACGCCCGCCAACGGTCGTCGAGCCGGGACGTCCTGATCACACTGATGCGCTACCTGCGCTCCTCCGCCCAGACTTCGGAGCCCAATTGACCGCCGCCAGCTTCCCCGAGCACGCCTCCGCCGCTCACCTCGCGCCGCCGCCGGGCTGCCCGGCGCACGGCCGTGCGCCCGAGACCCTGTACCGGCTGCACGACGCCGACGTCCAGGCCGACCTCGTGGGCGTGCAGGAGACCTTGCGCGCCGAGTACGGCCCGGTCGCACCGGTACTCGTCCACGGCGACCTCCCGGCCTGGCTGGTCCTCGGGCACCGCGAGAACCTGGAGATCCTGCGCACCCCGAGCGTCTTCTCCCGCGACTCCCGCCACTGGCGGGACATGGCCGAGGGAAGGGTGCCGCCCCACCACCCGCTGGCACCGATCACGACCTGGCAGCCGCTGTGCGTCTTCGTCGACGGTGCGGAGCACAAGCGGCTCCGCGGCGCCGTCACCGACAGCCTCGGGCGTTTCGAGTCCCGCGGCATCCGGCGCCATGTCACCCGCTTCACCGACCAGCTGGTCGACCGGTTCGCCGCGACGGGACAGGCCGACCTGGTGGGCCAGTTCGCCGCCGAACTCCCGCTGCTCGTCATGACGCAGCTGTTCGGCATGCCGGACGAGCACGGACCGAGCCTGGCGGCCGCCGTCCAGGACGTGCTCAACGGTACGCAGACCGCCGTGGCCAGCAACGACTTCATCACCCGCACCCTTCAGCAGCTCGTCGAACGCAAGCGTGCCAACCCCGGCCACGACTTCCCGTCCAAGCTGATCGAGCACTCCGCGGGTCTCGGCGACGACGAGATCCGCGAACATCTGCGGCTGATCCTCACCGCGGCGAACGAGACCACCGTCAACCTCATCGCGAACGCGCTGCGCATGGTGCTCACCGACCCGCGCTTCCGCGCGCATCTCACCGGCGGCCACATGACGCTGCCCGATGCGCTGGAGCAGGTCATGTGGGACGAGCCGCCGATGATGACGCTGCTGGGGCGCTGGGCGACCAGTGACACCCGGCTGGGCGAACAGGCCATCAGGGCCGGGGACATGCTGCTGCTCGGCCTGCGGGCGGCGAACGCGGACCCCGCGATCCGTCCCGACCTGTCGGCACCGGTGCACGGCAACCGGTCGCATCTCGCCTTCAGCAGCGGTCCGCACGAATGCCCGGGCCAGCACATCGGCAGGGCCATCGCCGACACCGCCGTCGACACCCTGCTCACCCGCCTGCCCGACCTCCGACTGGCCGTCCCCGAGACCGAACTGGAGTGGTCCACCTCCCTGATGTACCGCCACCTCGTCGCGCTGCCGGTGCAGTTCACACCGAGCCGCCGGTAGCCACGACCGGTCGCCTTCCCCGAGCCCCGTGAGCGGGCCCTCGTCAGCCATTCACCCCGGATGCGGAACGAGGCCCGCCCCCGGGGCGTTTGGCGTGTTCCGGCAAGAGGAGACCTGGTCAAGAGTGAGCTTTATTACGCCATGGATTGACGGCTTTTTTGTCTTGAAGTGATGCCGATGTGGGAAGTGATGCCGCGGAGCACAGATGGGGCATAGGAGCAAGACGGCTCGCCGAGGCTCCCGTAGAGGAAGGCGTCACGTGCCCTGGCAGGACGAAGAGCACCTGGACCAAGTCTGCGGGCGTCCCCCGGCGGTGCCCCTGAGCTCATTTCACGCGTTACGGGCGGCGGATGCGGAGCCGCGCGCCGCCGGCCGCCCGCGCCGGTCCCGAAAGTGTCGCGCGAGAGCGAGCTGACCCCCGCCCACGGCCCGCCAACAAGGGCCACGCCGTTCGTCCCCGGGCGGAACCCCCGCCCGACGGCCGGCGGAACCCCGTCCGCCCTCGCAGCCCTCCGGCACACCGCACACCCCGCCCCCGGCGCTCCGCTGCCGCCCGCATCACCCCCATTCCCCCGTGTGGAGCTTTGATGAACACCAGCACGCCCGTCGCCGCCACCCGGCACCGCTCCCAGGCCCCCTCACCGGGCGCCTCCCTGCCCGTCCTCCTGGCCCGCCGGACCGCCCTGACCCCCAAGAGTCCCGCCGTACGGGACGGTGAGCGCACCTATGCGTACCGGGAGCTGGACGACTGGTCGCAGTCCATATCAAGGGCCCTGTACGACCTCGGCATACGCAGAGGCGACGCCGTCGCCGTCCTGGGCGTCCGCTCATGGGAGGCGACGGTCACCATGGCCGGCATCCTCAAGGCGGGCGCGGTATGCGTCCCCGTGGACGCCCAGTACCCCTCGGCCCGCTCGGCGCAGATGCTCACGGACGCCCGCGCACGGCTGGCCGTCGTCCTTCCCGGGCACGCCTGCGCGGTGCCGGCGGACGGCCCGGTCGAGTGGGTCGACTTCGACACCCTGATGGACACCCGCCCCGGCCCGTTGGGCGACAGCCCGACCGCCGTAGTGCGCGCTCCCGACGACAGCGCGTACATCCTGTTCACCTCCGGCACGACCGGACGCCCCAAGCCGGTGGTGTTCCCGCACCGCGCCGTGGCCCGGCTCGCGGCCGGGGCGCACCCCTGGTGCGCCGGCCCGGGCAAGCGCGTGCTGCAGACCTTCGGCCTCTCCTTCGACGGCGCCCTCTTCGAGACCTGGGCCACCCTGGTCAACGGGGGCTGCCTCGTCGTGGCCGAAAGGGACGTACTGCTGGACACGGACCGGCTGCGGTCACTGATCCGCACGGAAGACATCACCCACGCGTTCCTGACCACCAGCCTGTTCCACCACACGGTGCGCACCCGCCCCGCGATCTTCGCCTCCCTGGACATGGTGCTGATCGGCGGTGAAGCGATGAACCCCGACCTGACGGCCGCGGTGTGCGCGGCCGGGCGCCCCCGCCACCTCATCAACGGCTACGGGCCGACCGAGGGCGGCATCATGGCCACGGCGTACGACGTCGACCACGTGGCGCCCGGTACGTCCGCCATCCCGATCGGGCACCCAGTGGCCGGCAGCAGCTGCCATCTGCTGCGCGCCGACGGGACGTGGGCCGGCCCCGGCGAACAAGGGGAGATCTGCATCGGCGGCCAGGGCCTGGCCCTGGAGTACCTCGACCGGCCGGCCGAGACCGCCCGCGCCTTCCTCACCCGCGAGACCCCCTCGGGTGAGACGCTCCGCCTCTACCGCAGCGGCGATCTGGGACGCCGGCGCCCGGACGGCACGCTCGAATTCCTGGGCCGGGCCGACCGGCAGGTCAAGATCCGCGGCTTCCGCGTCGAACTGGAGCCGGTGGAGGCCCTGCTGCGCGGGCACCCCGAGGTCGCCGAGGCCGCGGTGCTGGTCAGCGACCACGACGGGATAGGCAAGGGGCTCACCGCGTTCGTCACCCCGGCGCGCCCCGACTGCCCCCCGGACCCGGCGGCACTGCGCAGCCATCTCTCGGACCATCTGCCCCCGCACGCGCTCCCCACCCCCATCACGCCGTTGGCACGCCTCCCCCTCACCGCCAACGGGAAGATCGACTACCCGGCACTGCGCACCGCCGCGGCCTCGGGCACCACCCCGGGCGGCACCGGCGAGGACGCCGCCCACCACGGCGGCGATCCCGTCGCGGACATCTGGGCCGAGGTGCTGGGCACACCGGTGTCCGACACCACCGACTTCTTCGCCGCCGGCGGCAACTCGCTGCTGGCCGCCCACACCGTCACCCGCACCCTCGCCCGGCTGGGTCTGCCCGCGGAGCGCTTCACGCCGCTGCTGCAGGGACTGCTCGCCGACCCCGCGCTCGCGGCGTTCCGCTCGGCGACCCGCTGCCCGTCCGCCCCCCAGGGAGACTGCGCGGAGCCGGACTACGAGGCCGAAGCCCTTCTCGAGCCCCTGCCGCCCGCCACCGCCGGCCCCGCGCCCACACCGACCCGGGCCCGGCACATCCTGCTCACCGGGGCCACCGGCTTCGTCGGCGCGTTCCTGCTCGAACGGCTGCTGAGGGACACCGACGCCACCGTCCACTGCCCGGTGCGCGCGGCGGACGAACCGCAGGCGGCGCGGCGGATACACGAGGCGATGGCGCGCTACGGCGTCCGGCCCACCGACCCCGGACGCATCCGCCCGATACCCGCCGACCTGGCCCGTCCCGCACTGGGCCTGGCCGCCGCCACCTTCGACCGGCTGGCGGACACCGTCGACCTGGTGGTGCACAACGCGGCGCACGTCAACTTCCTCTACCCCTACCGCCGGTTGCGCGGGGCCAACGTGGAGGCCGTCCGCACCCTGGTCCAGCTGGCGGGTCCGCGACGCGTCCCCCTCCACTACGTCTCCACCACGGCCGTGCTCGCCGGAAGCGGCGTCGGCGGCGTACGGCACGTCGACGAGGCCACCCCGCTCAGCCACCCCGAACTGCTCAGCATGGGCTACCCCGAGACCAAGTGGGTGGCCGAGCGCATGCTCGGCCACGCCGCCGGCGCGGGGCTGCCGGTCACCGTCCACCGTCCCTACGAGATCACCGGTCACAGCCGCACCGGCGCCTGGAACACCACCAGCGCCATCTGCGCCGTCTTCGACGCCATCGTGGAGATGGGGCTGGCGCCCGCGGTGCCGCTCCCGCTCGACCTGGTGCCGGTGGACGCGGTCACCGACGCCGTCGTCGGCATCGCCACCCGGCTCCCGCACCTCGGCGGCGTCGTCCATCTGACCAACCCCCGACCGGGGTTCCTCAGCGACATGGTCGACCGGATGCGCGCCGCCGGGCACCGCATCGACGACGTGAGCTACAAGGAGTGGACCGACGCGCTCGTCGCCCACGTCCACGCCCGTCCCACCGCGCCCGTGGCCCCGTTCACCCCGCTCTTCCTCACCCCGGCCAAGCAGGCCGGCTTCAGCGTCAAGGAGATGTACCTCGACACCGTCTTCCCCGAGGTGCGGCGCACCCGCACCGACGAGGTGTGGCCCTCGTGGACCGCGTCCTGCCCACCGGTGGACGAGGCGCTGCTGGACCACTACCTCGCCTCCCTCAAGCGCGACGGCCTCCTTGGGGGCCGCGGCTGAGGTTCCCGCTCCCGGGACCGGCGCCCTCCGGTGCAGGCACCCGGTCCCGGGCCGGCTCACGACGTGACGACGTCCCGCAGGGGCTTGCCCGCCAGATGGCCCGTCACGTTCTCCACGGCGGCCAGCGCGATGCGGACCAGCGTCTCGCGGGTGACCCCCGCGACATGCGGGGAGAGGACCACGTTCGGGGCCTTGAGCAGGCGCAGCGACGCCGTGGGCGGCTCGGGGTCGAAGACGTCGATCCCGGCGCCGGCCAGCGCGCCGGCCGCGAGCGCGTCGGCGAGGGCGTCCTGGTCGATCAGAGCGCCGCGCGCGGTGTTGACGACGAACGCGGTGGGCTTGAGCAGCGCGAGGCGTTCGGCGTCCAGGAGGTGGCGGGTCGCCTCGGTGAGCGGGGCGTGCAGGGTGACGTAGTCCGACGTGCGCAGCAGTTCGTCCAGGCCCAGATGACGGGCGCCGCCGAGCCGGGCCTCGGTCTCCGGGGCGGCGCGCCTCGGGCCGGTGTAGACGACGGTCATGTCGAACGCCAGGGCCCGGCGCGCCACTTCCTCACCGATGTGGCCGAGGCCCACGATGCCCAGGGTCTTGCCGGACAACTCGGTCAGGGACCGCTGCAGCCGCGGCAGTGCCCAGTCGGCCTTGGCCAGGGCCGTGTGGGCCGGCACCAGTTGCTTGGCGAGGGCGAGCATGAGGGCGAAGGTCTGCTCGGCCACGTTCTGCTTCTCCGCACCGCTGGAGCCGATGGTGCAGACCGGGACGCCCCGGTCGCGGGCGGCGGCCAGATCGACGTAGTCGAAGCCGTGGCTGGCGCACTGGACGAGCTCCAGGTCCGGTGCGGCGGCGAGGTGTTCGGCGGTGACCGGGCCCAGCCCGGTGATGATGATGTGGGCCGCGCGCAGCGCCGCGGGGTCCTCGTCCGTCGTCTCGACGACGGTGACGCGGGCCCGGCCGGGAAAGACCTCGGTGAGCGCGGCACCGGCGGCGCGTCCGCCCACATGCGGCGAGATGACGGCGAGGACGTTCTTCAGGGCCGTGGCGGTCGTGGGCTCGGCGGTCATCGGGCTTCCTCGGTCAGGTCGTCGGCGGACGGTGTGGTGGGGCGGGAGTGGCCGGACAGGGCCAGGGTCAGGTCGAGCTCGGCGAGCAGGCAGCGGATGACGTGCTCGACGCCCGCCTGGCCGTCCAGCCCGAGTCCGTACGCGTACGGGCGCCCCACCAGCACCGAACGCGCGCCGAGCGCGAGCGCCTTGAAGATGTCGTCGCCGGTGCGGATGCCGCTGTCGAAGAGGACGGTGAGCCGGTCGCCGACCGCCTCGACGACCCGGGGCAGCGCGTCCGCGGCGGCGACGGAGCCCGCCACCTGGCGCCCGCCGTGGTTGGAGACGACCACACCGTCCACGCCGGCCTCGGCGGCCCGCCGCGCGTCATCGGGGTGCAGGACGCCCTTGAGCACGATCGGCCCGTCCCAGTTCTCCCGCAGGAACGCCAGGTCCGGCCAGGTCTTGGCGGGGTCGGCGAACATCCCCACGAAGTGCCGCACGGCCGCCTGCGGATCCTCGTGCACCGGCTTGGCCAGGCCCGCCCGGAACGCGGGGTCGCTGAAGTAGTTGGCGGTGCCCACGCCGTGCAGGAACGGCAGATACGCCCGGTCCAGGTCGCGCGGACGCCAGCCGAGGAGCGGAGTGTCGAGCGTGACGAACAGCGCGGTGTAGCCGGCCGCTTTGGCCCTGGCCAGAAAGCTCGCGGTGACCTCGCGGTCCTTCGCCCAGTACAGCTGGAACCACCGTTCGCCGTCGCCCATCGCCCCGGCGACCTCCTCCAGAGGTGTGCTGGAGGCGGAGGAGAGGATGTAGGGCACCCCCTGCGCCGCGGCGGCCCGTGCGGCCGCGGACTCGGCCTCCGGGTGCATGATCGACAGTACGCCCACCGGCGCGAGGGCGAGCGGCGCCGGCAGCGACCGGCCCAGCACCTCCACGGACAGGTCGCGCTGGTGCACATCGCGCAGGACGCGCGGCACGATCCGCCGGCGGTCCAGTGCGGCACGGTTGGCGGCCGCGGTGCTGCCGGTGCCCGCGCTGCCCGCCACATAGCCGACCGGGCCCTGGCCCAGGCGCTGCTCGGTGAGCTCCTCCAGCCGGGTCAGATCCGTCGGCAGCCGGGGCACGGAGCCCGTCATGCCCTGGAGATAGATCTCGTACTGGAAGTCCGCCCAGTGCTTCGCCATCCGTACGTTCCGCCTCTCTTCTCTGAGAACGCGTGTTCCACCGAGATCCTGGCGAGGGCGATGCGATCCGTCCACTGCGCGAAGCCCCACGGGGGGAGGCGGCGGAGGAGATCGCCACCCCGCGACGAGGGACGCGCGGCCCTACGCCCGGTCGCGGGAGAGCGCCGGGAGCCGCAGCCGCTGCGCGATCTCGTCGTCGAAGTCCGCGCAGAACGCGCCGAGGAGGTCTTCGAGGTGCTCCATGGAGCGGGCGGCGTACAGGACGGGCTGGTAGCCGGAGATGCGGTACGCGGTGCCGGCCGCGGCGCGGAGGTCCAGCTCGCGTACCTCCCGGCTGTCGTCGGCGGCGATCTCGCCGTACGACGACAACAGGGCCGCGCCGAAGGCCTTGGGCGTGCCGGATTCCGTGATCAGCCCGTACTCGAGGGTGAACCAGTACACCCGGCTGAGGACGTCGAGGGCCTCCTCGGTGCGGACGTGGTTGGCCGCCTCGCCGATGAGGCGGTAGAGGTGGGCGACGCGCGGGTCCGACAGGTGGATGCCGTGGCCGAACACGTCGTGCAGCACGTCGGGTTCGGGGGTGTAGAGCGGGACGGCGGGGTGCCGGACGAACTGCACGGCGTGGAAGTAGCCGTACTCCATCGCTCCCAGGAACCGCTCGTTGGGCACCACCCCGCCGGCCAGCGTGAAGGCGAAGCCCGTGCGGGGCGTGAGACGGGCACTGACCTCCGCGTGCTGCGGGATCCGCTCGGCGGGGATGGGCGCGTCCTCGCCGGCGTCGAGCACCGCGCGGCACGCGTGGGCGCGGTGCGCGGGGCCGAGCGCCTCGTGCACCAACCGCCAGGTGCGGTGCTCCGCCTCGGTGTAGTCGACGGGCGCGTAGGGCGCCCCGACGCGGTGTCCGTCGGCCGGGGCGGCGAGCGCGGCACGGCGCCGCAGATAGGCCGGGTCACGGCGGCCGGGGTGCTGGGCCGGGCCGCCCAGCCGGCCGTCGGCGGAAACGGGGGTGAGACTCCGCGCCGTACTCATGACGATGACATTTCGGCGGCCTGTACAGAGCGCTCGGCGGTCAGGGGGCCGCCGCTTCCGGCGCGGGCCCGGCCGGCCGGCGCCAGGCCTCGATCAAGTTTCCCATGAGCGGTCGAAGGGTGCATCCGCGGAGGGAACAGGCAAGGAGGAGAGAACAGGCAAGCCGGTGAGAACGTGAAATACGGCCGGAAAGGAGCGTTCCGGAAGGCTCCGTGAGTGAACGTCGTTCAGGGATCCAACTCATGCCTCACTTTTGTATCGTTATTGCCTCGATTCTTGACGATGAGGTGGAGGGTGACGTTCACTTCAGCCGTTCTGGGCCGGGTCAGGCGGCCCCATGGGAGGTACCGAAAAAATGAATGCAATAATGCGGCGTGCCGTCACCGGCGCAGTGGCCCTTTCGCTGGCGGCGCCCTTGGCGGCCTGCGGGAAGGAACAGCAGGACGCCGGGGCCGGCAAGGACGCCATTGGTCTGCTCCTCCCGGAGAACAAAGCGGACCGCTACGAGAAGTTCGACCGCCGCATCATTACGTCCCGGATAGCCTCGCTCTGCCTTGAATGCAAGGTGGAATACGGGAATGCCGAGCAGCAGGTCGCCACGCAGAAGAGACAGTTCGACGCCCTGGTGAAGAAGGGCGTCAAGGTCATCATTCTGGACCCGGTCGACTCCCAGGCGGTCAAGGGCTGGGTGAGCTCCGCGGCCAAGAAGGGCGTCCAGGTCATCGCGTACGACCGGCTCGCCGAGGGCGATGTCGCTGCTTACGTGTCCTACGACAACGAGAAGATCGGCCAGCTCCAGGGCAAGGCCATGCTGGCCGCTCTCGGCTCGGGGGCGGCCTCCGCCGATGTCGTCATGATGAACGGCTCGCCGACCGACCCGAACGCGCCGGCCTACAAGAAGGGCGCCCATTCCGTCCTCGACGGCAAGGTGCACAAGATCATCTTCGAGAAGGACATCCCCGACTGGTCCGCCGCGACGGCCAAGCAGAAGATGACCGACGTCATCAACGCGCATGGCGCACAAGGATTTGACGCCGTTTACTCGGCCAATGACGGTATGGCGGGCGGTATCGCCGCGGCGCTCAAGTCGGCCGGCATCAAGGACGTTCCGGTCGGCGGCCAGGACGCCGAACTCCCCGCGCTCCAGCGGCTGGTCGCCGGTACCCAGTCCTTCACCATTTACAAGGACGTCCGGCCGGAGGCCGAAACCGCCGCAGAAATTGCGTTCCGACTGCTGCGCGGGAAGAGCATCAACTCCCTGACGACCACCACGGCCGGCAACAGCACCAAGTCCGGTATCCCGGCCCGGCTGTTCGACGCGAGGATCGTCACCAGGAAGAACCTCAAGGACACCGTCGTCCGCGACGGCGTCGTGCGGACCGACCTGCTCTGCGCCGATCTCGCCGACGCGTGCAAGTCGATGGGCATGGAGTGAGCACCCGGTTAGCCCGCTTTCCGGAGACCGCCTTCCGGGACGGCACGGTCATCGCCCGGTGCCGGACGACGGCGGACACCCGACGGCCACCTCCGCGCAGGACAGCGGAGGTGGCCGTCCGGCGTTCGGGGCCCCGCCCCGGGACGGGCCCGCGTTCGGCCCCACCCCGGACGGTCCGGTGACCGCCACCGGAGGGATCAGGCGGACCGCACCGGCTGCTCCAGCCAGTCGTACGCGGCTCGTGCCGTGAACTCCCCCTGACCGCCCTTGAACAGCAGCCCGGCCCGTGCGAAGGCCGGGTCGTCGGCGGTGGCGGCCACATACGGGACGGCGATGCACCGCATACCCGCCCGGTGAGCCGCGAGCGCACCGGGCGCCGCGTCCTCCAGCACCACGCACTCCGCCGGCTCGACACCGAGCCGGCGCGCGGCCTCCAGGAACACATCCGGCGCGGGCTTGCCGTGTGCCACCTCCTCGGCCGACACCAGCGTGGTCAGCAGCGCGTCGAGCCCCGTACCGGCCAGCACCGCCTCGATCGCGGCCCGCGACGAACCGGACGCCACCGCCATCGGGTGCCCCGCCGCGGCCAGCCGCTCGACGAACGCGCGCATCTCCGGGAAGACCTCGGTGTGCGCCCGCGCCAGCTCCAGATACGTGCGGTTCGTGCCGGCCAGCAGCTCCTCGACCGGCGCGTCGATACCCAGCTCCCGGCTGAGGATCTCCAGGGTCTCGCGGGTGCCGATGCCGATGAAGCGGGTGTGCTGCTCCCAGCTGAAGTCCGCCCGGCCGTAGCCGGCCAGCAGCCGGCGCCCCGCCTCGTAGTAGTTCGGCTCGCTGTCCACCAGCGTGCCGTCGAGGTCGAAGATCACCGGAGTCCGCCGGGCGGCGGTGCCGGGCGTGACCTGGGAGGCGGGGGAGGCGCTCATGCCCCCCAGCATGCCAAGGCGCGCCGCGACCCGGTGCCCCGCCTCAGCGCTGCTTGGCGGCTCCCCCCACCGCTTCGACCAGCGGCAGCATCCGGTGCGCAACCCGCTCGCGCAGCGCCATCTCCGTACGGGTGCGGACCACGCCCGGCAGGCTGATCAGCCGCTGGATCACATCCTCCAGGTGCGCCGCGTCCCGGGCCACCACCCGGGTGAGCAGGTCCCCGCCACCGGTCGTCGAGAACGCCTCGATGATCTGCGGCACCTCGGCCAGCGCGGCGGCGACCTCCTCCAGATGCCCCTGGGTGACCTCGATGTGGACGAAGGCCAGAACCGGGTGGCCCAGCGCGGCGGGGGAGAGCCGGGGGCCGTATGCGGTGATCACGCCGTCCCGTTCGAGCCGGTCCAGCCGGGCCTGGACGGTGCCCCGGGCCACCCCGAGCAGCCGGGCGTACTCCCGCACGCTGGTACGCGGCTGCTCCAGCAGCAGCCGGAGGATCTTGGCATCCAGGGCGTCCACGGGCATGGTCCAACGGCCCCCTCTCGGTCGGTGAGATCTCCCGTCGAATGTACCAATGGCCCAGTCAACGCAGTGACGGTTGAGCCAGCTGCCCTGTCGGTGCTTATCTCTTCCACAGATGGCGTTGCAGGGCTGCGCCCGACCGGCAAAGGAGCCGGTCCGGACCCCCGCAGCGCCTTTGTCTTGCCCGCCGGCAGGGGTGCGCGGCGGCGCGTCGAATCGGGCCGGATCGGACCGGAGCAGAAGGGGGCGGTTTCCGCACGTGAAGAAGATCTTTGTGGCACCGGACCCGGGCCGGCTGCGCCTGCGTACGTCCCTGCGGGCCGTCCTGGGGATCGCGCTCGCCGTCACCGCCGCCGAACTGGCCGGGCTCCCGCTGCCGGCCTCGATCCTCGGCGGTCTCGCGGCGCTCCTGGCCCTCTTCACCGTCGGCGACCCGACCGTCCGCGGCCAGGCCGGCACCACCGCCCTGCTGCCGGTCGTCGGGCTGCCCGTCCTCGCGCTCGCCACCGCCCTGCACGAGCTGCCGACGGCGCGTGACGCGGTCTTCCTGCTCGTGGTCTTCTGCGGGGTCTACGCCCGCCGCTGGGGACCGCGCGGCCAGGCGCTGGGCATCTTCGCGTTCATGATGATCTTCGCGGCGCAGTTCCTGCACGCCGTTCCCGCGCAGCTTCCGCAACTCGCCGCGGCGGTGGCGCTGGCACTGGTCGCGAGCAGTACGGTCCGCTTCGGCATCTGGTGCCTGGAGCGGCGCACCCCGCCGCCGGCCGCCCCCGCGCCGCTCGTGAGCCGCGGTCTCGCCCGCCCCACCACCCGGCTCGCCGTCCAGAACACCCTGGCCTGCGCGCTCGCCCTCGCGGTCGGCCAGGCGGTCTCCAGCGAACGCTGGTACTGGGCCGTGGGCACCGCCTGGTGGATCTTCGTCAACACCTCCTCCCGCGGGGAGACGCTGGTCCGCGGCTTCCGCCGGGTGGTGGGCACCGTCGTCGGCATCGCGGCCGGCCTGGTGGTCGCCGTCCCGTTGCACGGCGCCGCCGCCCCCACCGCCGCCCTGGTCGCCGTCTGCGTGTTCGGCATCTTCTACACCGCGGGCCCCTCGTACAGCTGGATGATGTTCTTCGTCACCGTCATGGCCGGGCTGCTGTACGGCCTGCTGGGCGTGCTGCACCCCGGACTCCTCGCGCTGCGCTTCGAGCAGACTCTCGTCGGCGCGCTGGGCGCGGCGCTGGCCGTCGCGCTGGTGCTGCCGGTCACCACGCACGCGGCGACCGACGCCTGGATCCAGCGCGCCGTGACGTGCGTCCGCGACTGCACCGCCGCCTCCGCCCGCCGGCTGGCCGGCGATCTGCACGCCGACCCGTCCCCGCACGTCGCCGAGCTCGAACTGCTGCTGGCACGGGTGCGGCTCTCGCTCGCGCCGCTGCTGCATCCGCTGAGCCCGCTGCGGCACCGCAAGGCCCGGGCCCGGCAGGTCATGACCTACCTGGACGACTGCGCCGCCCAGGTCCGGGGCCTGGCCGAGGTGGCCGCCGACCCGGCCGCCTCGCACGACGCCCGGCTGACCGCCGCCTGCCAGCGCGTCGAGGCCGTCGTCGGCACCCTCTTCGCGCCCGGCGCCGAGCCCGCGGCCACCCCCGAGACCCCCGCCGCGACCGCCCACCACCCCGGCGCCGAACGCGCCCTGGCGCATCTGCACAGCCTGGAGTCCGCCCTCACCGCCCTCGCCCATCCGGTGCGCAGCTCACCGCGGGCACCGTTCGCGGCGTCCTGAGGCCGCGCCGGGCCCCCGGCCGCATTCCGGCCATCGCCCAGGACACCCCGGCCGCGGCTGTTAGCGTCGCCGGAGCACCTCAGGCGGGCAGGCGGACGAAGGGCGGACCAGTGGGGACCAGCGACAGCGGCCGGCGGGCGTACATCGGATCCTTCACCACCGCCGGCGGCCCCGGGATCACCACCGCGGCCGTCGACCCGGAGTCCGGGGCCCTCACCCCGCTGTACTCCACCGACGCCCTCGCCAACCCCTCCTATCTGGTCCCGAGCCCCGACGGGCGCCACCTCTACGCGGTCAGCGAGACCACCGACGGCGCGGTGGCGGCCTTCACCCTCACACCCCGAGGGCCCGAGCTGCTCGCGCCCGCCGTCCCCGTGGACGGCGCCGACCCCACCCACCTCACCCTGGTCGCCGGCCACCTCGTCACCGCCAACTACAGCTCCGGCAGCGTCAGCACGCTCCCCCTACGGGCCGACGGCTCGCTCGGCGGCCCGGCCACCGTGCTCTCCCACCAGGGCAGCGGCCCGCGGGCCGACCGCCAGGAGGGCCCGCACGCGCACGCCGTGCTGCCCGCCCCCGGAGCGGGCCGGCTGCTCAGCGTCGACCTGGGCACCGACTCCGTCCGGATCTGCGCGCTCGGCACCGACGGGGCCCTGGCCCTGCACGACGAGGTACGCCTGCGGCCCGGCAGCGGCCCGCGCCACCTCGCCTTCCACCCGCGCGGCGACCGCGCCTACGTCATCAACGAACTCGACCCGACGGTGACGGTCTGCCGGTGGGACGCCGAGGGCGGCGCGCTGACGCCCCTGGGGGAGACCCGTCTCCTCCCGGACGGAGCCGGGGCGGCGGCCACCTTCCCCTCCGCGCTCGTGCTCTCCGCGGACGGCAGGTTCGCCTGGGCCGCCAACCGGGGCCACGACAGCATCTCGGTCCTCGCCCTCGACGCCTCCGGCGATACCGCGACCCTCGTCACCACCGTTGCCTGCGGTGGCCATTGGCCCCGCGATCTGGCGCTCGCGCCCGACGGCCGGCACCTCTACGCGGCCAACGAGCGCTCCGGCGACGTCACCTGGTTCACCGTCGACCAGCGGACCGGCATCCCGGTCCGCGGCGGCGCCGTCCCGGCACCGGCCGCCTCCTGCGTCGTCTTCGTCTGACGGACCGCCCACGGGGCGGCTCACCCCTCGGGGAAGCGGCCGCCGAAGTACACCTGGACCTCGGTGATCCGGCCGTCGCGCACCGTCTGCACCTCGACGTTGCGATGGCGCTCACCGGTCTTCAGCTCGTAGGCGTAGCGGACGTAGACCTGGTGGTCGTCGATGGCCACCGCGTCGAGGATCTCCTGCCGGCGCAGCCGGTCCGCGGTCGGGAAGCAGACCCGGAGGAAGGCGGCCTTGTCGAGGTGGTCGTCCTGGGGGCTGGTGAAGACGAAGTCGTCGGCGAGCAGCCGGTCGATGGCTTCGCGGTCCTGGGCGAGGTAGGCGGCGAAAGCCGCGCGGACGATGTCGATGTTCGTCATGGACGTCCTTCCCGAGGCTCTGTGGGGCTCTCTGGCGAGCGTAGGGCCGCCCGCCCGCCGGCAACGCGACCGATGCGCCCGCAGGCCGTCTGGCGCCCGTCTGCGCCGCTCGGAGGGAGTCGTGGCGCCGACCGCCGGCCGGGAAACGCGCAGGGCCGCCCCGCGCACTGCGCGAAGACGGCCCTGACGAGGCGATCGTTGCCCTGGCGGCGCCCGCCCTAGCGGACCGGCGCCCCCTGCGCCTGCGTCGGCAGGGTGATGCCCACCGCCGCCGCGTAGTTCGACAGCACCAGCCGGCCCACCGCGCCGTAGGCGCCCAGCGCCTCGGCCGACGCGCAGCCCGCCTCCGCCGCGGCCGCCCCCACAAGGCCGTCGGCGATCTCCGGGCCGATCAGGTACGGGGCCAGCGCCAGCTGCTGCGAACCGGAGCCGCGCAGCTGCTCGGCCGTACGGGAGATGGCACCCTCCTCGTCCAGCGCGGCGGCGAGCACGGGCACCGCGAGCCGGGCGGAGAGCAGCATGCCGGTGATCCCGGCGGCCTGCACGGCCTCGTCGCCGCCCACGGTGGCCAGGATGATGCCGTCCGCGGCCGTGGCGACCGTGAACAGCCGGGCGCGGTCGGCGCGCGCCAGACCGGCCTCGGAGAGCCGGACGTGCAGCGCCTCGGCGAGCAGCGGGTGCGGGCCCAGGACGTCGGTCAGCTCGGCGCCGGAACCGCTGTTCATCATCGCCTGGCGTATCCGGCGCAGCAGGGCGCTGTCCGGCCCGGCCAGCAGCGGCACGACCACCGCGGCGGGAGCCGGGTCGGGCTGCCCGGCGGCGTCCGCACGGGCCTTCTGCTCGGCCGCGGCGTGCGCCAGCACGGCCTCCAGGGACGGGAACTCGTCGTCGCCGCCGTCCACGTAGCCGATCCGGGCGTCGAGGCCCGGCAGTTCGGACCGGGCGATGCTGGAGACCTCCTCCGCCAGGCTGCGCGAGGCGGAGGTGGGGGTGCCGGGCACGGCCAGCACCAGGGCGGGTGCGCCCTCGGGTGCGGCGAGCGGCTCCGGCTTGCGGTGGCGGCCGGACTGCCGCGCGCGCGGCATTCGTACAGGCAGGCCGGGTGCGGCTCCAGGGCTCGGGGGTGCGGCGTCAAAATCGTGCGAGCCAGGTGCGGGCCCAGTGGGGGAACTCATGGCGCCGCATGCTAACGCCTCGGACCGCCCCCGCGCGGAGGGAGGGTTCGGTGCCGAGGTATCCGTCCCGTTTTATCCCGCGCGTCATGGTGGTGCTACCCCGGCGCAGGCCGTGTGATCTGCAACAACTTCACATCGGCGGGCAGCAGCAGGCGGTCGCCGGCCAGCGCCGCGGCGACCGCCAGCGCCCCGTCGAGCGGGCTGCCGGCGGCATCCGCGAGGCGGGCGCGCGGGAGTCGATCGGCGAGCGCCGTGCGCAGCGGAGCCAGCAGTGGCGCGCCGATTGCGAACAGTCCACCGGTGCAGGCCACCACGCGGCCGGCGCCCGGCGGGCAGACCGCGGCCGCGGCGTCGGCGAGGTGGCCGGCGGCGGCCCGCAGGATGCCGGACGCCACCGCGTCGTCCTCCCCGGCGCAGCGGGCGACTTCGGGGGCGAACGAGGCCAGTACGGCCGGCCGGTCCGGGCGCGGGTAGAGCGCGCCGGGCAGCCCGTCGACCGGCCCGAACACCGCTTCGGCGCGCGCCAGCAGGGCGCCCGAACCGCCGGGCCGCCCGTCGTGGGCGCGCAGCGCGGCCTCCAGACCGGCCCGGCCGATCCAGGCGCCGCTGCCGCAGTCGCCCAGCAGATGGCCCCAGCCGTCCGCGCGCCGCCACCCGCCCGCCGCGGTCAGGTCGGTGCCCAGGGCGATCACGCCGGTCCCCGCGGCGACTACGGCGCCCGGCCGCTGGCCCAGCGCCCCCGCGTACGCGGTCACCGCGTCCGCGGCGAGCGCGAGCGAGCGCACCCCGAACGCGGTGGCCAGCGCGGCCGGCAGCCGGGCGCGCAGCTCGTCGCCCAGCGACGCCATGCCGGCCGCGCCGACACACGCAGCCGTGAACCCGTCCGCGCCCACTTCGTGCGCCAACTTCTCGGCGGCGGGAAGGAGTTGGGACAGCAGGTGCGCGGCGTCGATACCGGCGGGGCCGGTGCGCACCGGCTCGTCCGAGGTGTACGAGGCCGGCGGCCGCGTGCCGGCGTCGTCGGCGCGGGCCACGGCGATCCGCAGCCCCGAGCCGCCCGAGTCGACGCCGAGGACATGGCCCCGCCCGGTCCCGGTCGCCTCCGGGCCGCGGCCCTGGGACTCAGCCAAAGCCGCGGGCGTCCTGCTTGAGGGCGGTGTCGACGGTCAGGGCCGTGGCGACGACCAGGCTCAGCAGCGGGTCGGGCAGCTGATGGTGGATCTGCAGGACGTAGTTGTCCGCGGTCGTGAACATCGTCTTGGCCAGGCCCTCCCAGGTCTTGGTGATCCGGGCGACCTCGGTGTCGGCGTGGTCGACGATCGCGAAGTTCCAGGCGCGCCAGTTCTCGGCCTTGATGGCGCCGATCTGCTGGCCGTTGACCATCATCGCGAAGTTGATCTTCCCGATGGCGTTCTGCTGCACGATCTCGCCGACCGGAGAGCCGTCCGGACGCTCGACGATCACTTTGGACTTGATGAACTTCGCGGGCCGGGTCAGCACCAGCTGCGGCTGGCCGTAGCCGTCCCGGATCTCCAGCTTGTGGGTCATGTACTGATCGAGGCTGGAGACGACCCGCAGGACCTTCTTGGCCGTGCTCTGGCCGACCTGGACGACCGTGCCGATGGTGTTGCCGTGCTGGTCGAAGACGCTGTACTCGTTGGTGACCTCGATCAGCTTGGCCTTCTGGTTGACCACCAGCACCGGCTCGGTGAACAGCGTGCCGCCGCCCGGACCGGTGGGTGCCACTCCGGCCTGCTGCTGTACCTGCTGCTGCACGGCGCCCGGGTGCGCGCCCTGTGCTCCCGGCATCGGCTGCTGACCGTAGGGCTGCTGCGCCGGCACGCCGGGCGCCTGCTGGCCCATCATCTGCTGGGGGTGGCCGTGGCCCTGCTGGCCGTACGGCGCGCCGCCCTGCTGCTGACCCTGATACGGGGCGGCCTGGGCCTGCGCCGCCGGCTGCTGCTGCGGCGCGAACTGCGCGGGCGCCTGCTGCCCGGCCGGCTGCTGTTGCGCGGGCTGCTGGGGGCCGGGCTGAGCGGCCTGGGCCTGGGCCGGGGCGGCGGCCTGCTGCCCCGGGTGTGTGTGCTCCGTCCACTGGGACCCGTCCCACCAGCGAAGTTGGTGGGGGGTGCCCTGCGGGTCGGCATACCAACCCGCAGGGATGTTCGCATTCGTCATGCGGGGCACACTATCGTCGCCCACTGTCAGGGCAGCCTCCAGTCGACGGGCTGTGCGCCCTGCCGGGCCAGCAGGTCGTTCACCCGGCTGAAGGGCCGCGAGCCGAAGAAGCCCCGGTCCGCCGACATGGGGGAGGGGTGCGCGGACTCGACGGCCGGCAGATCGCCCAGCAGCGGCCGCAGATTGCGCGCATCGCGCCCCCACAGCACCGACACCAGCGGACGGTCGCGGGCCACCAGTGCGCGGATGGCCTGCTCGGTGACCTCCTCCCAGCCCTTGCCGCGGTGTGCGGCGGGCTTGCGGGGCGCGGTGGTCAGGGCTCTGTTCAGCAGCAGTACGCCCTGGCGCGTCCACGGGGTCAGATCGCCGTTCGACGGCCGGGGCAGGCCGAGGTCGGAGTGCAGCTCGCGGAAGATGTTCTCCAGGCTCCCGGGCAGCGGGCGGACGTCGGGCGCCACCGAGAAGCTGAGCCCGACCGCATGCCCCGGTGTGGGGTAGGGGTCCTGTCCGACGATCAGCACCCGCACCTCGTCGAAGGGCTGTTGGAAGGCGCGCAGCACGTTGTTGCCGGCCGGCAGATAGGTCCGTCCCGCGGCGATCTCCGCCCGCAGGAAGTCGCCCATCGCGGCGATTCGGTCGGCTACGGGCTCAAGTGCCTTGGCCCAGCCTGGTTCGACGATGTCTTGGAGAGGTCGTGCAGCCACGGGATCACCCTACTGGCCGAGGGCCGCTCCCCATTAATCGATGGCCTGTGCTTGCGCGGGGCGGGCCGCGGAACTCCTCGGCTGCCCGGTCGCGTTGTCCGCTCATGCGACGGCCGCCGCCCGCACACACAGCACATCCGGCAGATGGGCGGCGAGCTGCTGCCAGCTGTCGCCGTCGTCCGCGCTGGCGTACACCTCGCCGTTGCGATTGCCGAAATACACTCCCGCGGGGTCGTTGTCGTCGACCGACAGCGCGTCCCTGAGCACCGTGCCGTAATGCTCCTCCGCCGGCAGGCCCTCGCTGAGGGGCTCCCAGCTCCGGCCGGCGTCGGTCGTGCGGAAGACCCGGCAGCGGTGCTCGGCGGGCACCCGGTCGATGTCGGCGGTGATCGGGAAGAGGTAGGCGACATCGCCTCGGTGCGGATGGGCGGCCACGGCGAAGCCGAAGTCCGAGGGCAGCCCGCCGCCGATGTCCGTCCACCGTGCGCCGGCGTCGTCGCTGCGGTAGACGCCCCAGTGGTTCTGCAGATACAGGCGGTCGCGGTTCACCGGGTCCTGCGCGATCTTGTGGACGCACTGGCCGAACTCGGGGTGCTGGTCCGGCAGGAAGACCGCCTGGACGCCCTTGTTCGACGGTGCCCAGCTGGCGCCGCCGTCGAGGGTGCGGAAGACGCCGGCCGCGGAGACCGCGACCGTGACCGCGTCGGCGTCCCGCGGGTCGGTGATCACCGTGTGGACCGCCAGGCCACCGCCGCCGGGGACCCATTTCCCGCGGCTGGGGTGGTCCCACAGCGCCCGGACGAGCTCGAAGGTCTCGCCGCCGTCCTCGGAGCGGAACAGGCCGCCGGGCTCGGTGCCCGCGTACACCACGTCCGGGGCGGCCGGGCCCGCCGGATGCAGCTGCCACACCCGCTCCAGTGAAGTGCCGGTGTGCTTGGGGTACTTGATCGCCGGGCGGGAGGGCTCCTGCCAGGTGTCGCCCAGGTCGTCGGAGTGGAAGACGGACGGGCCCCAGTGGGCGCTGTCGGCGCCGGCCAGCAGCCGGGGCGTCGCACGGCGGCTGTCGATCCCGAGGGAGTACACCGCCTGTGAGGGGAAATGGGGGCCGCTGAACTCCCAGTCGCCGTGCCGCCGCCGGCCGGTGAAGAGCCCTTTGCGGGTGCCCACCGCGAGTAGTACGTCGGTCATTGCCGGAACACCTCCGGGACGCCGTTGTCTCAGACAGTGGCAAGTCTGCACCCGACCACTGACAACGGCGTCCCGGCGGCTGTTCGCGCAGGTCACACGGTGCGGTGCGGATCCGCTCACACGGTGCGGCGCGGCATCGGCCGCGCCGCGGCGCACCCAGCCCGCACCGTCGCCGCGCCGCGTCAGACGGCGCGGTGGTACTGCTGCGGAACCCGGATCTGCGCCCCCAGCTCCCGCGCCGCGTGCTGCGCGAAGCTGGGCGTGCGCAGGAGTTCGCGGCCCAGCAGTACGGCGTCGGCCTGGCCGTCGGCGATGATCTTCTCGGCCTGCCGCGCCTCGGTGATCAGCCCCACGGTGCCCACGGCCAGACCGGCCTCCTTCTTGACCCGCTCGGCGAACGGCACCTGGTAGCCGGGCCCCGTGGTGATCTTCGCGTCCGGTGCGTTGCCGCCCGTGGAGGTGTCCAGCAGGTCGACGCCGTGCTCCTTGAGGTCCCGGGCGAAGCGCACGGTGTCGTCGGCGGTCCAGCCCTCGCGGTCGTCGCTCTCGTCCTCGGTGAGCCAGTCGGTCGCCGAGATCCGGAAGAAGACCGGCAGCTCGTCGGGCCAGACCTCGCGCACCGCGTCCACGACCTCCAGCGCGAACCGTGTCCGGTTCTCGTAGGAGCCGCCGTACGCGTCGGTGCGCCGGTTGGTGAACGGCGAGAGGAACTGATTGATCAAGTAGCCGTGGGCGCCGTGGATCTCGGCCACCTCGAAGCCGGCGTCCAGCGCCCGCCGGGCCGTCGCCCCGAACCGCGCGACGAGCTCGTGGATCTGCTCCACGGACAGCGCGGACGGAGTGGCGAACCCCTCGCCGAACGGCAGCGGGCTCGGCCCGACCGGCTCCCAGCCGTGTCGCTGACCGGGGAGGAGCGGGCCGCCGCGGTTCACCCAGGTGCGCTCGGTGGACGCCTTGCGGCCGGCGTGGGCGATCTGGATTCCCGCGACGGCCCCCTGCGCCTTGAGGAAGTCGGTGATGCGCCGGAAGGCCTCGGTCTGCGCGTCGTTCCACAGCCCGAGGTCGTACGGGCTGATCCGCCCTTCCGGGCTCACCGCGGTCGCCTCCGTGAGGATCAGGCCCGTCCCGCCCGCGGCCCGTGCCGCCAGGTGCTGGAAGTGCCAGTCGCCGGGCACGCCCTGGCCCGGGCCCTCGGGATCCGCGGAGTACTGGCACATGGGCGCCATCCAGAGGCGGTTCGGGATGGTCAGCGAGCGAAGGGTGAGGGGCTCGAACAGTGCGCTCACGGCAGGCTCCTGTGCGTGGAGAGGAGCGGGCTCCGGTCGGGCCCGCACTCATACGATAAGCGTCGTACTACGGTGGATGTCAAACTACGATGCTTCTCGTACAATGAGCGGGCGGACAATGAACGCACGGGAAGGGCGCCGCGCCGATCCGGGTCCCGCAGACCAGTCAGGAGCCGTCATGCCGACCGATACGACGCCGCCGGGCGCCCCGCCGGGCTCCCGTTCGCTGGAGCACCCGGCCCGCGAGGACATCAGGCTCACCGACGTCCTGCATGCCCTCTCCGACCCGATGCGGCTGCGCATCGTGTGCACCCTGGCCGCCGCCGACGGCGAGCTGAACTGCGCGGACATCGAGCTCCCGGTGAGCAAGTCGACCTGCACCCACCACTACCGGGTGCTGCGCGAGCACGGCGTCATCCAGCAGCTCTACCGCGGCACCGCGAAGATGAACCGGCTGCGCGAGGCCGACCTGGACGCCCTCTTCCCCGGCCTGCTCGACGGCGTCCTGCGGGCGGCGGAACTGCAGGAGCGCCGCCTCGACGAGTCGTAGCAGCCTCGGCGCGTCGGCGGCCCCGCCGCGCGGTAGCCGGAACGGTCAGCCGGTCACGTCCGCCGAGTGGGCCGCCTCCAGCAGCCCTTGCCAGTCCGGGAGTTTGACGGTGCCGCGCCCCAGGCCGCGTCCCCACTCCGCCTCCGCGGCCTCGATGGCCAGCCAGCCCGGCCACGGGACCGGCCGCTGTCCCGCGCGGGTCAGCGCGGCCACCGGGTCGTCGGCCGTCGCGCGCTCCGCCAGCGTCGCGGCGTCCGCCAGGAGCGACAGCGCGGTCTCCTTCGCGCACGGCCGGTTGGTGCCGATCACCCCCGTGGGGCCCCGCTTGATCCAGCCCGCCACATACACGCCGGGCAGCGGCGTCCCGTTGCGCAGCACCCGGCCTTCCTTGTGCGGCACCGTTCCGGTCGCCTCGTCGAACGGCAGGCCCGGCTGCGGCGTCCCCCGATAGCCGACCGAGCGCAGCACCAACTGGCCCTCGATCTCCTCGAATTCACCGGTGCCCGTGACGCCGCCGTGGCCGTCGGGCGCGGTCCGCTCGAACCGCACCGCGCGCACCCCGGTGGCGTCGCCGAGCACCTCCACGGGGCGCAGGAAGAACCGCAGATGGATCCGCCGCCCGTGCTCCTGCGCGGGTGCCGCGTCCGCCGGACGCTCCGCCCACCCGCGCAGCACCTCGACGTTCCGCCGGCCCACCGCCGGCAGCTCGGCGGGATCCCGGTACGCCGGATCCAGCGCCAGTTCGTCGGGGCGCACGACCACCTGCGTGCCCGGAAGGGAGCCCAGTTCCCGCAGCTCCTTGGTGGTGAACTTGGCCTGCGAGGGCCCGCGTCTGCCGATCATCCAGACGTCCTCGACGCGGCTGTCCGCGAGCGCGCCGAGCGGCCCCTGCGGCATGTCGGTGGCCGCGAGTTCGACGGCCCGGCGCGAGAGCATCCGGGCCACGTCCACCGCCACGTTCCCCACGCCGATCACGATGGCGGACCGCGCCGCGAGGGCGAAGCGGGTCGAGGCCGCGTCCGGGTGTGCGCTGTACCAGGCGACGAACTCGGTGGCCGGATGGCTGCCGGGCAGGTCCTCACCGGGGATGCCCAGGTGCCGGTCGGTGGCGGCGCCCACGCAGAACACCACCGCGTCGAAGATCTCCCGCAACTCCTGGACGCCCAGTCCCGGTGCGCCCACCTCCACATTGCCCAGGAAGTGCACCCCGGGGTGCTCCAGCACCGTACGCAGATTGTTCTGCAGCGATTTGATCTTCTCGTGGTCCGGTGCGACGCCGTAGCGCACCAGACCGTACGGGCAGGGCAGCCGGTCCAGGACGTACACCTCGATGTCCGGTACGGTCTGCTGCTCGATCAGGGACTGGGCGGTGTAGACACCGCTGGGTCCGGAACCGATCACTGCGACACGAAGCACGAGTGGCCCCTTCCGCGGGTTACCCCCAGGATCGCACCGGCGGGCGCGCGGCGGGAGATGCGCTATCGGGGTTGCTCCCGTTGGGATGAGCGTGCCGCGCCACTGGCCCGGGTGGGCTGGAGGCTAGGTTTTCAAATGTGTCGGAAAGTGACTTTTATACCGTTAATCACCGATATGAAGCCCAGGGCGCGCCACAGGAGTGGCCCACGTGGGAGCTGCGGGGGCATGGCACGGCCGCGCCCGTTCCCGGGCCCGCCGTCCCGGACGAGGCGACCGGAACCGACGGCCGCGGGTGTCCGCCGCCCCGGCTCGATCCCCTGGGCCCCTGGTGCAGTGCCCGGCTGACCTTCGCCGACGGTGCGCGGATCGATGTCCTTGTGACGGTCTCCGACGACCACATCACCGTCGAGGACGTACGGGCCGACCCGCCGCTGACCCCGGACGGCCTCGCCGACCTGGCCCGCTGGATCGAGGGCCCCCTGGACGACGCCTTCCGGACGGCTACCGGACGGCCGCGAAAGACCCGGCCCGCGCCCCGGCAGCCCGGTCCGGCGGCCACCTCGCCGGAGCAGGCGGGCGGGACGACGACCGGGTCCGCGGACGGGCCGGCGGCCGGTCCGGCACGCGCGACGGTGACGGGCGTGGCACACGGGGCGGTGACCGGCGGCCCGGCGCCGGAGCCGCCGAACGGGGCGGCGCCGCAGGAGGAGACGGCGGAGCCGATGCCGGAAGCGGCACGGGAGCCGGCGGGCGAGTCGGCGTACGGGCCGGCCCCGGAGCCGGCGGGCGCCGGAGCCAAGGCGGTGCAGGGGGCAGCCGCGGAGGGCGCGGTGCGGCCGGCGGCCGAGGCGCCGGGGCCGGGGGAGGGGCCCGAGGAACATGCCCGCTCCGCCCTGCTCGCCCGGTCGCGGGCCGCCGAGCGCCGCAGGCTCGCCGCGGACGCCTACCGCCAGGCCCAGCGGGAGGGGCGCGATCCGGTGCTGGCGGTCATGCTGGCCACCGGCCGCAACCGCCGAAGATCGCTGCGGCTGATCGCCGGCGCCCGCGACGAAGGGCTGCTGACGCCGCGTCACAACAAGCGCTGACCCTCGCACCCATCCGCACGGACGTCCCGGCACACCGCGTCCCGACCGCGCGGCCCGCCCTGCGTCCGTCGCGACACCGCCCGTCCGGCCGCCCCCGCCGCGTCTACCGCGGCGCCGCCCGCATCCGCTGCATCCGTCCGATCTCGGCGCTCTGCTGCGCGATGACATCGTCGGCCATCTCTTCGACGAGCGTGTTCCGGCCCGCGGAGAGCACCTCGGTGGCCATGGTGACCGCGCCCCGGTGGTGGGCGATCATCAACGTCAGGAAGAGCGCGTCGAACTTCGCTCCGCGCGCCGCCCGCAGCCGTTCGAGCTGAGCGGCACCGGCCATTCCGGGCATGTCCCCGTGGTGGTGGCCGGCCTCCGCGCGCGGCCCGCCATGGCCGCTCAGCCAGCCCTTCATCGCGCCGATCTCCGGCCCCTGGGCGGCGGCGATCCGCGCCGCCAGCCGCTCGACCCGCGCATCGGCGGCGTACCGCTCGGCCAGGGCCGTCATCACCAGCGCCTGCTGATGGTGCGGGATCATCATCTGGACGTAGCCGAAGTCGGCGGAGTTGGGGGCGTCGTCGCCGCGAGCCTTCCTGGCCTCGTCGGCGGTGAGCACCTTCGCCGGCTCCCCCGGTTTGCCCGGTGCCACCACCTGGGGGCCACGGCTCCGGCCCGCCTCGGTGGTGCCGCCGTCGGACGAACAGCCGCTCAGTACAAGGCAGACGGCCAGCGCCGAGCCGGCCGCGGCGAGGCCGGGCGCTCTCCTGGGGCGCTCTCTCCTGGGACGCGTCAACGCACACACTCCTGTCCGTCGGACCATCCAAAGGGCCCTGGCCGCCCTGCTGTTGCCGGAAGGGCCACCCGCCCCACTAGGGCGTTACATGTTCATTGCCTTCTATTGATATGTACATGAGCAGCGCGATACTACCGGGGCCAAGAACCGTTCACATCGGAACGGACTCCAAGGGAGGACCTTGTGACGTCGTTGCACAGACCCCGCGTGCGGCGCAGATCCCTCGGCGCGGCGGCCGCGGCCCTCGGGCTCGTGGCCGCCCTCTTCATGGCCCAACCCGCGGCCGCGACCCCCGACCCGGGGGACCACCCCGCCGCGGCCGAGGAGGTCGGCCCCGACCGGGCGGCGGACATCCGGGCCGCGATCAGGAACGGCGAGATCCCCGGCAAGGACGAGGTCGTGCACAGCGACAACGTCCGCCATCTGACCAACATCCCCAAGCAGGCGCTCCAGGGCACCAATTCCGACCTCGCCTTCCAGGGGAAGTACGCCTTCGCCGGCAACTACGACGGCTTCGTCGTCTACGACATCTCCCGCCCCGAGGCGCCCAGGACCGTGAGCCAGGTGCTCTGCCCCGGATCACAGAACGACATCTCGGTCTCCGGAGACCTGCTCTTCCTGTCCACGGACTCCTCGCGCACCGACGACTCCTGCAGCAGCACGCCGCAGCCCGCGACGGAGAAGTCCTCCTGGGAGGGCATGAAGGTCTTCGACATCAGCGACAAGGCGCACCCCAGGTACGTCGCCGCCGTGGAGACCGCCTGCGGTTCGCACACCCACACGCTGGTCCCCGAGCGCCGGAACGTCTACATCTACGTCTCGTCGTACGCGCCCAGCGCGGCCTTCCCCGACTGCCGGCCGCCGCACGACGGGATCTCCGTCATCAAGGTGCCGCGCGCCGCCCCCGAAGAGGCCGCGGTCATCGACTTCCCCGTCCTCTTCCCGGACGGCGGCAACCCCGGCGGACCGACCAACCCGGGCGTGTCGCAGACCACCGGCTGCCATGACATCACCACCTTCCCGAAGCTGAAGCTGGCCGCGGGCGCCTGCATGGGCGACGGTGTGCTCATCGACATCGCGGACCCGGCAGCGCCCAAGGTCATCGACCGGGTCCAGGACAACGTCAACTTCGCCTTCTGGCACTCGGCCACCTTCAACGAGCGGGGAAACAAGGTGGTGTTCACCGACGAGCTGGGCGGCGGCGGCGCGGCCACCTGCAACGCGCAGGTCGGTCCGGACCGCGGTGCCGACGGCATCTACGACATCACCGGCAAGGGCACCCACCGCAAGCTGGTCTTCAAGAGCTACTACAAGATCCCGCGCCACCAGGCCGACACCGAGAACTGCGTGGCCCACAACGGTTCGCTGATCCCCGCCAAGAACCGCGACATCATGGTCCAGGCGTGGTACCAAGGCGGCGTCTCCGTCTGGGACTTCACCGACTCCGCCCACCCCAAGGAGATCGGCTACTTCGAACGCGGCCCGATCTCCACCGACTCACTCGTCTCCGGCGGCGCGTGGTCCGCGTACTACTACAACGGCCACATCTACTCCAACGACATCGCCAAGGGCTTCGACGTCCTCGCGATCGACGACCGCCTTACGGACAGCGCCAAGTCGGTCCGCATGAGAGAGCTCAACGTCCAGACCCAGCCCGACTACCGCTGACGCCTCCGGGCACCGCGTCCGCGACCCGCCGGGCGGCTCAGTCGTCCGGCGGGAAGCCCGACTCCCAGTCCAGCCCGTAGCGCTGGAACAGCTCGGCCCGCAACCGGGCCCGCGGCATCGGCGCCCCCGGCAGCAACATCGGCACCACCGAACCCATCAGCAGTGCCCGCAGTAGCGGATAGTCGGCGTCGGGATCCGCCGATCCGTACGCCACGACCGTCTCGCGCAGCAACTGGGCCAGCCGCTGCTGCTCGGGGCACTGGATGAACCCCTCGGCCGTCAGTATCCCCGCCATGTGCGTACGCATCAGCAGCGGGCGATCATGCGCGAGCCCCAGGATCGCGTCGACGGCCCGCGCCAGCAGCTCCCGTCCCGCGTCCGGCCCGCTCGGCCGGGGCTCGCGCTCCAGCGCGGCCTGCAGGGTCAGGTGCATCAGCCGGTGCACGGCGGACTGCAGCAGTTGGCGCTTACCGGGGAAGTAGTACGAGGCCAGCCCGCGTGCCGCCCCGGCCCGCTGCGCGATGTCCCCGAGCGTGGTCGCCTCGTACCCGCGCTCCCCGACCAGCTCGACCGCCGCCTGCAGCAGACGCTCGCGGGAGCGCCGCCGCAATTCTTCATTGACCGATGCGCTGCGGGGGGACATCCTGTAACTCCTGCGTTGACTGGCTGAGAGCCAATATACTCAGCGCGGCTCCGGATGTCCGTTCTCGGGCGGATTCCGGTCAGACTGCCTGATTCGGGCGAAGCGGGGGATCGCCCGAATCGGGCTCTGCACGTCGGTCTACCTGGGTCCTTGTGCCAGGCAGGCCAAGGTGCGCGTCCCGGTCCTCTTCGGCGGCCCCGCCTTCTTCACGGCCTCCGGCCCCAACACCCGGGCGGGCATGGGGTCTTGGCGAACACCGCAGCATCGGGACCACCGGGGCAGTCCGTCTTGTCGAGTTTCGGTGTCTTCACGACCGTCACGCCGACAGGAACGGTCCGGAAGGAGTGGTCCGTCTTGGGCGGGCGCACGCGCCCCTTCGAACGGCGGAGCAAGCGCCGTAGCCGTGGCCGAAGCGTCACCAGTCGACGGGGACGGTGCTGAACGTCCAGGTCTGAGCAGGCATGGAAACGGCCTGGTTGGCTCGCCATGACGCCCTCCCGCCGCGCGTTGGGTCTCTGTATGGGCCGAGTGGCGCCGGCTTCACGGTCGAGAGACCATGGTCGTTGGGGGATTCAAAGTACTTGGGGGGATTCAAAGCACTTGGCCTTGGGAGCGTAGCCATGAAAACAAAGCCCGCCTGCGGGCCCGAACGCGACCCCGAGTTTTTCGAAGAACTCGATAAATTGTTGGCCCGGCACCCAGAAGCCGCTCGCAGGTATGGGGTGTCTTGTATGAGGGCTGAGCTGGAGATACTGAAGATCGACTTCGATAAGCAAGTAGGGGTGTCACGTATCGAGGACGGTCGGATCATCACGGAGTTCTGCGATCGAGACGACGACATCGTGCGCAGCGCACATCACGCCTGCTGTAAATGGGTTGACCACAAGTGCGTGTGGATATGCCCGGAGTGAACCTCCGCGTTCGACGCTTGGGAGCGTAGCCATGAACGCAAAGCCCGCCTGCGGGCCGGAACGCGACCCCGAGTTCTTCCGTGAAATCGACAAAGTCTTCGCTCAGTATCCCGAAGCTGCTGACAGGTATGCGGTGGCTTGCCTGAGGACTGAGCTCGAAATACTGAAGATCGACTTCAGTAAGCAAGTGGGGGTGTCACGTATCGAGGACGGTCGGATCATCACGGAGTTCTACGATCGAGACGACGACATCGTGCGAAGCTCGCACTACTACTGCTGCGAGTTCAGGCACGGCGAGTGCACACGGAGATGCGAGGTCGACGTCTGAAGGGTGGCCTTTACGCGAGGCGCACTTGGGCATTCGTGATGGCGGCAGTGCCTCCGCCGGCATGGTCGGTCGAGCCGTCCGTGACGCGATCGATGTGAAGGTAAGGTAACCCTAAGTCGATCGCTCGTGGTTCGGAGTCCGCCCGTATGTCAGTACCCGTGCCGCCCCAGGGCACCCCACACCACCCACCCCGGTTGGCCCGCCCCCACCCGCTCGCGCGTCTCGCGCGGCCCGGGTTCCTGCCGGACTCGCCGGGGGATGCCGAGCAGTTCTGGGCCGACGTCCGGCGCCGTGGCACCCCGCTCGTCACGCCGGACCCCGCGGGCGGCGAAGAGTACGCGGCCGTGACGTACCTGTGGCGCGGCACGCCCGCGACCCGCCGGGTGCAGGTGGTACCGAACAAGCTGGCCGACCCCCGGGCGCCCGAGGGCAATCTCATGGAGCGCCTCCCGGGCACCGACGTCTGGCACTGGACGGTCCGGCTGCGCCGCGACTGGCGCGGCACCTACGACCTCCATGTCGACGAGGGCGGCGGTCCCGGCCCCGACGATCCCGACTACTGGCGGTGGCTGCGCACCCAGCGTCGTGCCGACCCGTACAACTCCCGTACGCTGCCGCGTCGTTGGAGCGGCGATCCGGTCGCGTACGCCGAGCTTCCAGGTGCGCCGGACGCGGTGGACTGGGAGCCGAGGGAGGGGGTGGCGCGCGGCACGGTGCGGGACTTCGAGGTGCCGAGCCGGCATCTTGGCGGGCAGCGGCGGGTGTGGTTGTACCGGCCGGCGCTCGAAGCGGGGCAGCCGCCGGAGCTGCCGGTTCTCGTCCTGCTCGACGGAGAGCACTGGCAGCCGCGGCTCGGCGTCGCCCACCTGCTGGACAACCTCATCGCCGACGGCCGGATCCCGCCGCTCGCCGCGGTCCTGCCGGAGTCCGTGGACGCGTCCGCCCGCTGGGCGGAGCTGACCTGCCGTCCGGAGTTCGTGGCCTTCCTCGCGGACGAACTGCTGCCCTGGGCGGCCGGGCGGCTGCCGATCACCCAGGACCCCGCGCGGACGGTGGTCGCCGGGCAGAGCCTCGGCGGGCTCACCGCCGCCTACGCGGCGTTCACGGCCCCGCACCGCTTCGGCAACGCCCTCGCCCAGTCCGGCTCGTTCTGGTGGCCCGACGGCCCACAAGCGGAGTGGCTGACCAGCCGCCTCGCCGCCTCGCCGCGGCTTCCCGTGCGCTTCTGGCTCTCCTTCGGCGAGCAGGAATGGGTGGCCCTGCCCGCCGCCCGGCGGCTGCGGGACACCCTCGCCGCCGCCGGCTACGAGGACGCCGTCTACCGCGAGTTCAACGGCGGCCACGACTACCTGTGCTGGCGCACCGAGCTGGCCGACGGCCTGGTCGGGCTGCTGTCCGGCAAGAGTTGAGCGGGCCCGGGGGGGGGGGGGGGGGGGGGAGGGCGACAAGGCGGGAGGGCGGACACCGCGCCGAACGAGCGACAACGCACACAAAAAAAAGGAGAACAGAAGACACAGGAGAGGAAA
>NZ_JBWKCJ010000002.1:0-203844 GCF_056436545.1 Streptomyces sp. NPDC043738
CGACCGTCTTGATCACCACGCAGTACGAGACCCTGGTGAAACGATCCGTCGTTCCCGCCGCTGACCTGGGGATTCACGGAACTGCGGTCAGAGCCCTGAATTCGGCCAAGGACGCTCCTTAATCCTCACCTGGTGGAAAGGCGGACGGTACGGGGGAACGCATGGGCACGGGGAGAGCGAGAGCGCACGGGGTTCATGGCAGGATGCCCCCGCATGACTTCCGGCCGACGGCCATCTTCGCGAGGGAGATGACCGCTGTCCGAGTGATCAAGCGGTTTACGAAGAACCAGGGCGGCCGGGCCGCGCCTGTTCGCCCCAGCCGTGACCGGAGGAACGGCCACGTGATCGAAAGCGTGAAAGAAGGATGCTCGGACGTATGTCATCGGGCGACGGCCTCGAAACCGACCTCGGCTCCGGCCTCGGCTCCTCATCGCTGCCCTGGATGGTCGTCGGATCCCGTTCGCGCCCAGGCTCCCCAGCCGACATCATGCGGCGGGGCGCTGCCGTGGCCGTCGACACGGTCATCGCCGTCGTCGTCGTACTGGGCCCGCTGATCGCCCTCGACCGGATCCTCGTGGCCGCCTCGATGGATGACGTCTGGCTGCCCGCGGCCGCACTGTGGTCGCTCGTCTTCCTGCTGCTGTATTCGCCGCTGAGCGTGTCCCGCAAGGGCGGCACGGCGGGCAAGCGACTCCTCGGCATGGAGGTCGTCCGGGACGCCGACGGGGCACGCCTCACCTACGGCGCCGCGCTGGTGCGCCACCTCGGCAACCTCGTGACGGCCGCCATCCCGGTGCTCCTGATCGCCAATGCGACGGTGACCAACCTCGACGCGAAGAGGCGGAGCCTGCACGACCGCCTGGTCGACAGCAGGGTCGTCATGCGGGGGCGGTGACGGGGCGGGATCACCGGCGACCGAGCCCGTAGACCGAGTACGTCTACTGCCGGGACCCCAGCCCGACATCGCGACGCCCTTCCGCGAGCCCTGTCCGCACCATGGCCACACATACTCATCAGCGATGAGGCCCAAAGGCACGGGGAGTAAGACCGCCAACGCCGGCAAACCGGGCCCCGGGTGACTCCGGAACCCACTCCGACCTGCATTTTTGTCTACCTGGGCGGAGGCTGCACACAGCTCCGCGTCTTGGGCGCATACTGAGGGCAATGACAAAGCCCGCTGCACCGAAGCGTCAATTGCCTACCAGCCCCTTCAAGGCCCCGGTCACACCGGCTCCCAAGCACTTCGCCATGGGCGACCAGGTCACACACGACATGTACGGCCTCGGCCGGGTGATCGGCATCGAGGAGGGAATCGCGGCGCTCGTGGATTTCGGCTCGACGCAAATGCGGATCTTGAGCCCGTACGCCAAGATGACCAAGCTGTAGGACCGCTGTGCCGGGTCACGGCACGCCGGGCCCCTTCGGGGGCCTGTAACGAAAGGGAGCTCTCTCATCGATCTGACGTCGCTGTTCTCCGCCCTGGAAGGGCAACCCCGCAGTTCCACCGCAGCGTCGCCGCCTCCGACGACAAACCCCTTCCAGGCCCCGGACTTCGGGGAAGACGAGACCTTCCTGCCCGAGGAGGAAAAGGGACCCGCCTCCTAACGCCTGGGTCAGCCTGCCGCGCCGTACAGCAGCGAAATACAGCAACCGCGGCGTTTTCAAGCGGCTGTCATCTCGGCGGCCCTCGTGCCGTAGTTTCCAACGAGCGGGCACCCAGCACCCACCCAGCACCCCCGTCCGGGCCGTCTCTGCGCCGTGCGGGGGGTGCTCAGCAGTGGCCGACGACGACCAATGACGGCCGGTCGGTCGGCCCCCTGCCACCACCGCTTTGACCAGCAAAGACGCAAGTCACCAAGGTCCCTGACAAGACCCGGCAAGAAGTAGCCCTAGATCGGGTCCTGCGGCTGACCTGACAAGTTGTGCCACTCGTGACCGCACCCGCCGGCGCAGTACAGCGTCCGCCTGCGGGTGTCGGCGATGCTGAAGAGGGCGACAAGCAGGCGGAATGCCTTCGTGAGTTCATAGGCCGGAAGTCGGTCCATCCTGAAGTGCCACTTGGTGAGCATCACCGCAGGCGTGTGGGTGGGGCGCACGCCAGAGCGCACGATGCTCTCCGGCACATCACCCTCGCGCGCACGGGCCTGCCCGCAGAACAGCTCCAGCATGTGCAATGCCTTGCGCTGGTCATCCTCCGAGAGGCGCTCGAACCATTCGACCCCCTCAGCCGTCGGTCGGAGCCCTTGTGCGAGTTCGTTCAGGACCACCTCGTATGCGTACAACATGAACTCCCCCCCATGCGATGCGGTCGACGGTAACTCACGACCGCTCGCGAGCAGCGCGGTTTTACGCGTTCCACGTGCCCCTCCCGTGCCCGATCCACCGGGGAATCACGGGGGGGGGAACGCCGGGCACCAAGGAAGTCCACCTTCCGCCGAGGGCGCGCCGAGCACCGGCGCTGCTTGGTGCCGGCGACGGGTGGGTTCACGGACGTTCCCGAGCACCGGGCCGCGAACTCAGCCGACTTCGTCGCATTTCCGTGGCGGCCATCGGGATGGCTGTCTATTCGCGATCTGAACGTGGCGTGGCGGTGCCGTCCTGGGGCGTTCGGGCTCTGGTGTAGAGGACCTCGCGACCCTGCTCCGCGGCGCGGATGAGCCCTTCGCTGACGAAGTCGAGGAAGCGGGCGGCATTCTCGAGGCGGGTGGCGGCCGGGGTGCCGTGACCGAGGATGCCGATGCCCTGCCGTGCGGTCTCGATGAACTGGTCGTTGGCCCGGGCGCTGCGGATCATCGCCTGGTACCAGAGGTCGTCGTCGACGACGTAGCGCTCACGGCGGCGTTCGTCGCGTTCCCGGCGGACGAGGTCCTGGCTTTCCAGGAAGGTGATCGCTTTGGAGATGGACGCCGGGCTGACCTGGAGGCGCTGGGCGAGTTCGGAGGCGGTGAGGCTGCCGGTGTCGGTGGTGTACAGGCAGCCCAGCACTCGGGCCATCATCTTGGGCAGGCCCGAGGCCATGTAGACGGTGGTGAGGGCCTCCTGGTAGTCGCGGACGGCCTCGGCGTCGCGTCCGTAGGGTTGCGGGAGGGCCTGCGCCCCCTGGGGCGCGGCCTGCTTGCGCCGCTGGGTGCGCTGCTGGGTGGCGCGGTGGGCCAGGTCGGCGCGGTAGCCGGCGGGGCCGCCGTTCCGCGTCACCTCGCGCGTGATCGTGGAGGTCGGACGGTCGAGGCCGCGGGCGATCTCGGCGTAGGCCAGGCCGTCGGCCAGCCCCACCGCGATCTGCTGACGCTCCTGCTGGGTGAGCCTGCCTTTCGGCATCACGACCCCCTTCATGTCCCACGGGTGCGCCGTGGTGCTGCTCTCGTGCTCCTTGACGCCTCCACCATAGCGTTCACCTTCAAAGCATTGCAACGATCGACCACTCCAACGTTGCATTAAGCGCGAGACCGTTGCAACGATTATTACCCATCTACCTGCATAAACGCCGACTCCAAGCAAAGATCTCGTTGCACAGATATGGAAAGCAACGTAGCGTTTCCAGCGTTCGGAAACCACCAGCCGCAAGGCGCAAAAGGAGACCACCATGCAGAAGTTCGACACCCCCGCCCCGATCTCCGCCGTCCTGGAGATCCCCGCGGGACGCGTGCAGTTCATCGCCGCCGACCGGGCCGACACCACGGTCGAGGTCCTGCCCGCGAACGCCTCGAAGAACCGCGACGCGAAGGCGGCGGAGCAGACCACGGTCGAATACGCCGACGGAGTCCTGCGGATCGAGAATCGGGCGAAGGACCAGTACTTCGGCCCCTCCGGATCCATCGAGGTGACGGTCAAGCTGCCCGCCGGTTCCCGCATCGAGGCCAAGGCGGCCAGCGCCGAACTCCGGACCGTCGGCCGCCTCGGCGACGTCGCCTTCGATGGTGCGTACCGTCAGATCAAGCTGGACGAGGCCGCGAGCCTCCGTCTCACTGCGGTCGACGGCGATGTCGAGGTCGGCCGGCTGGGCGGGGCCGCGGAGATCAGCACCGCACGGGGCGACATCCGGATCGCCGAGGCCATGGGGGGCACGGTCGTGCTCAGCACCCAGTCCGGCGACATCACGGTCGGCGCCGCCGCCGGCGTCTCGGCGGCCCTGGACGCCGGCTCCGGCCACGGCCGCATCAGCAACGCCCTCAAGAACGACGGCACCGCCGATCTCGAGATCCGCGCCACCACGCCCCACGGCGACATCACCGCCCGCAGCCTCTGACCCGCCCTCCAAAGAGCACCCTCGAAGCCCCCGGCCATCGGGGCGCGCACGAACTCGCGAACGCCATGGACGCCGCGCCGGGGAGGCGTCCCGCACGGCGAACGCGGCACGGCCATCGCCCGGACGCGCCCGACGGCAGCCACACCTCACCGCGCCGACCACCCACCCGTACACCCCACAAGGAGCACACAGCCATGTCCCTCAACCTCACCGGCCAGCACAGCGGCTTCTCCGAAACGGGGCTGCGCAGAGTCCGCGACGTGCTGGCACGGCACGTGGAGTCCGGAAAGATTCCCGGGCTCGTCGCCCTGGTCAGCCGGGGCGGTGAGACACACGTCGAAGCGGTCGGGACGATGCGCCACGACGGTGGCGCGCCGATGCGCCGGGACACGCTCTTCCGGATGGCTTCGACGTCCAAGCCGGTCACGATGGCGGCGGCGATGGTCCTGCTGGACGAGTGCCGGCTGCGCCCGGACGACCTGGTGCAGGAGTGGCTGCCCGAACTCGCCGACCGGCAGGTGCTCAAGCGGGTCGACGGCCCGCTGGACGACACCGTGCCGGCGCGGCGGCCGATCACCGTACGGGACCTGCTGACCTCCACCTTCGGTCTCGGCATGGATCTGACGGCGCTGGGCACCCCGATCATGGACGCGGTCTTCGAGCGGGGCATCTTCAGTCAGGCAGCGCTGCCCGCGCCGGACGAGTGGATGCGCCGCCTGGGCACGCTGCCGTTGATGCACCAGCCCGGAGAGCACTGGCAGTACCAGATCAGCCACGATGTGCTCGGCGTGCTCGTCGCCCGGGTCACCGGGCAGTCGTTCGAGACGTTCCTGAGTGAGCGGATTCTGGAACCGCTGGGCATGAAGGACACCGGCTTCCATGTACCCGCCGGCAAGATCGACCGGCTGCCGCCCTGCTACACGCCGAACCCGCAGACCGGGGAGTTCACCGTGTGGGACGAAGCGGTGGGCGGGCAGTACAGCGCCCCTCCCGCGTTCCAGTCGGGCGGCGGCGGTCTGGTCTCCACCGTCGACGACTACCACGCCTACTTCCGGATGCTGCTGAACCACGGGACGCACGACGGCGAACGCATCCTGTCCCGGCCGGCCGTGGAGCTGATGACCACCAACTGCCTCACCCCCGAGCAGCAGGCCGCCCGCAACGACCTGGCCCGCAACAACGTCCACATCTCCTTCGGCCAGGGACAGCACGGCGGCTGGGGCTACGGCATGGCGGTACGCACCTACCGCGGCGACTACGCGCCGATCGGCCAGTTCGGCTGGGACGGCGGTACCGGCACCACCGCCTACGCCGACCCGCACAGCGGACTCGTCGGCGTCCTGCTCACCCAGGTCGGACTGTCCCTCCCGGCCCCGGCACAGCTCATCCAGGACTTCTGGACCACGCTCTACCAAGCGATCGACGACTGACACGCCCGTAGCCGAGCCCATCGCCGCCGGCGTTCCCCTACCGGATCTGCCCACCGAGGCCAACGAACGGCTGGGCCAAGCGATCAGCTCACTGCGCGACCCGCACGGCGAGTGATCGGAAAAACCCCGCGCCCCGTCGCGCCCGTCCCACCGGGAAACCACGGGACACGGGGAACGCCGGGCGATCGCAGTACGCGGACAAGGCGAAGGCCCCCGACCGATCTTCCTGGTCAGGGGCCCTTTCGCGGTACCTGGCTGCGGAGGCTGTGGGATGTCAGCCCACGGTGACGTTGCCGCCACGACAGTTCGCAAACTGCTTTGTACACAGGCACTGCAACCGTCCTGACCTGGCGCGTAGCTACGCCGGCCACTTCCAAGTGCCAGCGTCGGGACACACATTGGCCACACCCGTCACAAGCGCCCTGCAAGGTTGCGGCTCCGGTCGTATCTTCTTCCTCAGCGACGAGTCCGTGGTGGAGACGATGGGTGTTGGGGGTTGCATCGGATGACACAGACCGTGCGTTGGCTGTTGGTGACGGTGGGGGGCTTGATCATCTTCGGGCTGTGCGTCTGGCTGGGCGACACGGTGCTGCCGTGGGATCGGCCCGAGCGCATCGCAACCGGAGGCGGGGCGGGGGCAGTCATCGCCGGTCTGATGGGGGCCTGGGCCGCGTCCGCCCTGAGTTCTACTCCACCACCCGTGGCGCCTCCGACAGGTCAGGGCTCAAGTGCGTCGGGTGAGCGTGCAGTTGTCACCGGGGACAACTCTGGGGTCATCGTGACTGGTGATGCGGGCACGGTACAGCAATGACCGCCAGTGCGTCCCCGTCGCCGTCCGCAGCGGGTGACCGGTCAGCAGCAACACGAACCAATCCCGGAGTCATCGCCACCGGTGACCACGCTCGCGTCGAGCAGCGCACCCTCGTGGTGCCGGATGGAGCATTGAGCACGGCGGTGCCCAATGAGACCGTGGCACGGCTGCACAACCTCCCCGCCCGTAGCAGCGCGGTGTTCATAGGCCGGGAGGAGGCCCTGGCCGCACTGGACGCGCTGCCCGCAGCGGAACTCGGAATCGTGACACAGCGCGTTTGGGGCCTCGGAGGCATAGGCAAAAGCACGCTGGTCCTGCACCACGCCCACCGGCAAATGGCGGCGGGAATCGGGCCAGTGTGGTGGATTGAAGCCGAGACCACGGCGTCGATCGTGAGGGGTTTGGCTGACCTGGCCGCAGCCCTGAATCCGGTGCATACTGCCCTGCCCCCCGAGGATGCGGCACAGTGGGCAGTCGCATGGCTTCAGGGGCGCACCGGCTGGCTCGTGGTACTGGACAACGTGGAAGATCCAACTCACGTGCAGCAGCTGCTCGGCCGGCTCAACACCGGTCGCGTAGTCATCACCACGCGACGGGACCAGTCCTGGCAGGACCTGGGCACTCCGTTGCGGCTCGATACGCTGGCCCCAGAAGCGTCACGGGCCGTCTTGCAAGAGCTGACAGGGCGTTTTGATGAATCCGACCAGCCTGCCCTGTCCGCTCTGGCCGACGAGCTCGGCCACCTCCCTCTGGCTCTCCAGCAGGCTGGCGCCTACCTTGCTCAGACCCGAACCAATGCCAGGGATTACCTGACTCGACTGCGCACCGACCCCGCAGATGTCCTTGCCACCACAGCTCCCGGGGACCCTCAACAGCGCACTATCGCCCGCCTGTGGACGCTTACCCTCCGCGCTTTGGAGAGCACGGATCCACGCTCGGTGGAGTTGCTGCAGATCCTGGCTCACTGTGCTGCCGAGCCGCTACCACGCGATGTACTCGCGACATCGCTCCCGACCCGCGACGCGGTTGATCAGGCCCTCGGCCTGCTCGCCGCCTACAGCATGGTCGTGCTCACCGACAGCACCGTCACGGTGCACCGGCTGGTTCAAACCATCGTTCGCGCCGACACTCCGTCTGCGCCCCCACCACCTCGGATCAGTCGGCTACGGCGGTGGCGGAGTCGCTCTGCCCCTGACACCTCACCACATCCCCATACGGCCACCTTGTGTCTCCTCAGCGACGCCGTACCGAGTGGCAGTCCTACAGAAGTGGTCAACTGGCCCCGGTGGCAATCCCTCTTGCCGCACATCCATGCCGCATTTAGCTATCAGACCGATGCGTCTTCCCACCCGCGCTTCGTCCGCCTCATGAACGAGACGGGCTACTTCCTTCGCGCGCGAGGCCAGGCTGCTCAGGCTTTACCACTGGAACGACGTGCTCTGCAGATCACCGAATCCACCCTGGGACCCGACCACCCCCGTACTGCTGTCAGCCTCGGCAACCTCGCCAGAACGTTGTGCGACCTGGGACAGCTCGCGGAAGCACTCCCACTGGACCAGCGGGCCCTACAGATCACCGAAACGGCAATGGGACCCGACCACCCCGATACCGCCGCCAGCCTCGGCAACCTCGCCAGAACGTTGTGCGACCTGGGACAGCTCGCGGAAGCACTCCCACTCGAACGACGGGCCCTGCAGATCACCGAATCCACACTGGGACCCGACCACCCCCGTACCGCCATCCGCCTCAGCAACCTCGCCACCACCTTGAGCGAACTAGGACAGCACGCAGAAGCACTCCAACTGGGCCAGCGGGCGCTGGAGATTACTGAGGCCACGCTGGGTCCCGACCACCCCAGTACCGCCATCCGCCTCGGCAACCTCGCCGCTGCCTACGACGACCTCGGGCGTTATGAGCAAGCATTGCCGCTGAAGCAGCGGGCGCTTGAGATCGCTGAGTCCACACTGGGACCCGACCACCCCAGTACCGCCACCCGTCTCGGCAACCTCGCCAGAACACTGAACGAACTGGGACAGCACGCAGAAGCACTCCCACTGGACCAGCGGGCCCTGCAGATCACCGAAACGGCACTGGGACCCGACCACCCCGACACCGCCAGTCGCCTCGGCAACCTCGCCAGAACACTGAGCCAACTGGGACAGCGCGCAGAAGCACTCCCACTGGACCAGCGCGCGCTGCAGATCACCGAAACCACACTGGGACCCAACCACCCCAGTACCGGCACCAGCCTCGGCAACCTCGCCTCCACTTTGAGCGAACTGGGACAGCACTCGGAAGCACTCCCACTGGCCCAGCGGGCCCTGCAGATCACCGAAACGGCGCTGGGACCCGACCACCCCGACACCGCCAGTCGCCTCGGCAACCTCGCCAGAATATTGAGCCAACTGGGACAGCACCCGGAAGCACTCCCACTAGACCAGCGGGCCCTGCAGATCACCGAAACGGCACTGGGACCCGACCACCCCGACACCGCCCTCCGCCTCAGCAACCTCGCCAGCACCTACGACTACTTGGGACGTTACGAGGACGCACAGCCACTGGCGGAACGGGCACTGGAAACTACCGAGGCGACACTGGGGTGCGATCACCCCAGAACCGCCTTGCGTCGCACGAATCTCAATCAAATCCGAGAAAACGCTGCATCAGATCGCAGTAGTTGAAGCTGGCGCTGAACTGCGCTCGATGGCAGATCAGCCGCCTTCTGAGGACCGCTTTGCCACGGTCCCGATAGGCCTTCCTGCGGCCAGGCGCCGAGAAAGTCGATCTCTGGCGCGAGGCGTATACCGGTGCACTCCAGGATCCGATTGATGACGCCCGGGTGGCGTCGGAGGGAGTCGCCACCACAGAGCGAGGTCGCGCCGCCGGCCGGAGCTTGGCCACAGGCTGGCCACACGTGCTGATCAGGACCGGGCCCCCGGGAATGCGGTGAGGCAGCAGACGAGCCGGAGCGGGGCCCGGATGACTCCGGACCCCGCTCCGACCTGCATGTTTTCCTACCTCGGCGGAGGCTGTGGGATTTGAACCCACGGTGACGTTGCCGCCACGACAGTTTTCAAGACTGTTCCCTTAGGCCGCTCGGGCAAGCCTCCCCGCTGCACCGGCGCGCGGTCGCGCGGGTGTCGCGGGGATCAGACTAGCGCGTCACTTGTCGCCGGTGCGCTGGCCCAGGGTCACTTTGGCGGTGTGCTCCTTGCCGGCGCGCTTGTACGTGAGGGTGACCGTGTCGCCGGGCTTGTGCTGCCAGATCTCGCTGATCAGGGTGGGGCCGCTGTCGATGACCGTGTCGTCAAGCTTGGTGATGGTGTCGCCGGGCTGGAGGCCCGCCTTGTCGGCCGGGCCGTTCGGGGTGACCGCGTCGGAGCCGTTGTTGCCGGTCTGGGCGATGGTCGCGCCGTCGCCGGTGTCCCGCATGCCGACCTGGACGCCGATCTGGGGGTAGACCGGCTTGCCGGTCTTGATCAGGTCCTGGGCCACGCGCTTGGCCTGGTCGATGGGGATGGCGAAGCCCAGGCCGATGCTGCCGGACTGGCCGGACTCGCCGCCCAGGCCGCCGTTGCCCGCCGACTGGATGGCGGAGTTGATGCCGATGACGTTGCCGGCGGCGTCCATCAGGGGGCCGCCGGAGTTGCCGGGGTTTATCGACGCGTCCGTCTGCAGGGCGCTCATGTACGAGGCGCTGCTGCCACCGCCGTCGCTGGAGGCCACCGGGCGGTCCTTGGCGCTGATGATGCCGGTGGTGACCGTGCCGGAGAGGCCGAAGGGCGCGCCGATCGCGATGGTGGCGTCGCCGACCTGGACGTGGGACGACCTGCCCAGGGGCAGCGGGTTGAGGGTGGCGTCGGAGGCGTTCTTGAGCTTGAGCACGGCGACGTCGTAGCCCTGGGCGTTGCCGACGACCTCGGCGTCGTACTTCTTGCCGTTGGAGAACGTCGCGGTGAGCTTGCCGCCGCCGGCCGCGCTGGCGACGACGTGGTTGTTGGTGAGGATGTGGCCCTGCTTGTCGTAGATGAAGCCGGTGCCCGTGCCGCCCTCGCCGGTGGCACCCTGCGCCTCGATCGTCACGACGCTCGGCAGCGCCTTCTGCGCTATGCCCGCGACCGAGGTGGGCTTGCGGTTCAGCGCGCCGGCGTCACCGGTCGCGGAGACCGTCGTCGAGGCGCCGTCGTTCTGGCCCGCGGCCCAGAAGCCGATGCCGCCGCCGATCCCGCCGGCGACCAGTGCGGCCACCAGGACGGCGGCGATCAGGCCGCCGTTGCGCCGCTTGGGGGCGGGGCTGTCGGGCGGCGCGCCCCAGGGGTGGCCACCGTACGGGGGCTGGCCCCAGCCGCCACCGGACGAGCCGTGGCCGGCACTCGCGTACGCGGGGATCTGGGCGGTCTGCTCGGCTCCGGTCGCGGGTTCGCCTCCGGGGTGGGCCGGGTGCGGTGCGTGCCCGGGGGAGCCCGGGGCGCGGTCCTGATCACCGGGGCCGCCGTCGACGGGACCGGCGACGGTCGGGGCGAAGGCGGGCGGCGGGGGCGCCGCGGCGGGCGCGTGGGGAGCCTGGGCGCCGGAGGCGGACGCGGGGGCGCGGTCCGGCTGCGGGCCGGTCGGCGGCGTGGCCTCCGGCGGGACGGCGGCTCCCTCGTTCTCGGTGCTCACAGCTCTCTCCTCAGCTTCACGCGGGCCTTACGGTCCCGTACCGGGCCGGCGGCGCCCGTACGGGGTCTTGCGGGTCGTACAGCTCCTCGCCGCGGGTCCACCGGGAACCCGTACCCCGTCACCCAGGATTCAGGATCCGGATGATCCGGGCGAGTCCCGGTGGGCCGGTCCAGGTCCGAAAGACCGGACCGGCCAGTACGGGCAAGTCTGTGTCCCAGCCTTTCCCACCGCGCGTCAGAGCGCCGTAAGCCGAGGCTGTGACTGTCCCCTCATTCTTTATGTCGGACAAAGCAGACGCATTGCCTGTTCCGCGCCCCGGGGGTACGCACCGGCGGCCGGTCGGCGATGGAATGGCACGATAACTCGGTGACCTCTGCACGCCCCGCCCAGGACGCCCGTCCGAATCGTCCGGCGATCTCCGTCGTAGCCCATCGGGGTGCCTCCGAGGATGCCCCGGAGCACACCCTGGCCGCCTACCGCAAGGCGATCGAGGACGGCGCGGACGCCCTGGAGTGCGATATCCGGCTCACCGCGGACGGCCATCTGGTGTGCGTCCACGACCGGCGGGTGAACCGCACCTCCAACGGGCGCGGGGCGGTCTCCGCCCTGGAGCTCGCCGATCTCGCCACCCTCGACTTCGGATCGTGGAAGGAAGGGGCCGAGGACGGGTACGGGGAGGCGCCGGACCGGCAGCACGAGGACCCGGAGCGGACGTCCGTGCTGACGCTGGAGCGGCTGCTGGAGCTGGTCGCCGACGCGGACCGGCGGGTGGAGCTGGCGATCGAGACCAAACACCCGACGCGCTGGGCCGGACAGGTGGAGGAGCGGCTGGTCGAGCTGCTCGACCGGTTCGGGTATGCAAAACCGGCCAAGCGCACCGATTGGACATCCCCGGTCCGCGTCATGAGCTTCTCGGCGCGCTCGCTGCACCGGCTGCGGGCCGCGGCGCCCGGCATCCCCGGCGTCTACCTCATGCAATTCCTCACCCCCCGCTACCGCGACGGCCGGCTGCCGATCGGCGTGGGCATCGCGGGCCCGGGGATGCGGATCATCCGGGCGCACCCGGAGTACGTCGCCAAGGCGCACCGCGCGGGCCACCGGGTCCATGTATGGACCGTCAACGACGCCGCAGATGTCGAGCTGTGCCAGGAGTTGGGCGTGGACGCGGTCATTACGAACCGCCCCAAACAGGTGCGAATGCAACTCGGCCTTGGCTAAAGCCCATCACAGGGTGTGCACCGGCGCATTCGACTCGTATTCGATCGTGTCTAGTGCGTCACTGCGTGCCGCCTGGCCGGTTTCCGGTCCAGTCCATTGGGGCATTCATCCCGTGGCGTGGGGCAAAGGAGGTCTCGGGGGTGGCGTTGGTGATGGCACAAGAGGTGCCGACGTCGTCGATCATGGCCGTACCCCATGGCCCAGCGGGTGTGGGCATGGCCAGGCGACGCATGCGAGAAGAGCTGTTGGCAAGCGGAGTTCAGGACAATGTCGTGGATGACGCGGTGCTCATCCTGTCGGAGCTGCTGAGCAATTCGTGTCGCCATGCGCGTCCGATATACGAAAGCGGATCACCGGGCTCCGCAAGGGCCGTGGCGGGTGACACGTCGCAGACGGCGCCCAAGGACGGTTCGCCGGGCGCCCCGTTCGCATCCGTACGCGCATCATGGCGCGTCGACGCACAGGGCCGGCTGACCGTCGCGGTCACGGACGGCGGCGGCCCGACCCGACCGCTTCCGGCCACTCCGTCGGTGACCGCACACGGCGGCCGCGGACTGGCGATCATCCGGTCGCTCGCGAAGGACTGGGGCGTACGCGACACCACGGCCGGTGAAGTGACGGTCTGGGCGGTGCTCTCTCTTCAAGGCGCGTTCGCTACGCGCGTGGAGCTGACGCCCGACATGCCGCCGTCGGTCACCGCCGGCGGGCGGCCGGTGATGCCGCTGGGGCCGGCCTTCGCGGACCTCGACGACCTGACGTAGCGGCCGCGCGCCGGGCGCGGGGCGCTCGGGCGGACGCGGCTCGCTCTCCCGACACGGGGCAGGACACGCCAGGGACACCAGGGCGGGACACGGCGTTGTCCACAGCCGAGCGCGACCTCGTACGCGATCCTCTAGGCTCGCGCCGAAAAGCGTCCGTACGTCCAGGATCGACCAGGAGAAGCCGTCGCCATGGCCAAGAAGCGCCGCCCTCAGCCCCAGGCCGCAGCACACGCCCGCACCAAAAACGGGGCGCCCGGCGGAGCCGCTGATGAGAACTACCCGGTCGTCGGCGCTCGTGAGCCCTGCCCCTGCGGCTCCGGCCGCCGGTACAAGGCGTGTCACGGGCGACGCGCCGCGCACGCCGCCACCGAGCTGGTGCAGCGCCCCTTCGAGGGCCTGCCCGGGGAGTGCGACTGGGTGGCGCTGCGGGAGCTGGTCCCCGCCGCCACCGCGGAGTTGACGCTCAAGGGCGGGCTGCCCGAGGGCGTGCCCTCCGTGACGCTCGCGACCGTACTGCCGATGGCCTGGCCCGCGCTGCGCCGCGAGAACGGCGCAGTGATGCTCGGCCTGCAGAACGACACCGCGTCCGGTGACCTCAGCCGCGGCCTCGCGGACACCCTGCAGCGCGCACTGGCGACGGAACCGGGCAATCCGGTCGCTGCCGGGCGGCCCTCCCCCGAGGGACCGCGGCTGCAGGACCTGCTCGACCTGGACGCAGGTTTTGAGCCGACCGTCCACACCGGGTTCGAGTTCTGGGTGGAGAACGCCGAGAACGCCACGGGAGAGGTCGCCGCCTCCCTGGAGCGGGCCAACGCGGCCGCCATCCCGACCGCCCGGATCCCCGGCCTGGAGGGCGCCTACTGGTGCGAGGCCCCGGAGAAGAACCATCTGCGCTGGGTCACCTCCCACCCCGAGGAGCAGCTGCTGGACGCCCTCGCCCGGCTGCATGCCGCGGGCACTTCCTCGCTCGGCGAGGGCACCCGGCTGGTGGGCTCGTTCCGTGCGCACGGCCTCGTCGTGCCGGTCTGGGACCTGCCTTCGTCGATGGGCGCCGAGGACGTCGCCAAGCCGGCCGAGGAGTTCGCCGAGCGGCTGGCCAAGGCCCTGGCGACCGACGCCCCGCTGACGCCCGACGAGCGCCGGGCGCGCGGCGGTCTCACCAACCGTCAGATCACCCTGAGCTGACGGTTGGGTCCCCCTGCGCGGAGCGTGGGGGAGACCCCGGTCGTGTGGGGCGTACGGCCCCGGTCGTGGGGACCGTACGCCCCTGGGGACACCCGCGTGACACCGGTCACAACTCCCCGTACCTGCCGGTAAATAGGCGTCCGGAAATCCACGATCGAATTTGCTAACCGCCGATCTCTTGTTACGGTTCTAAAAGCCCGGTCGCTGGTGCATCCCCCGTCGCCAGCGACCGGGCGCTTCCATGTCCGGAACCAGGCATTCCGATCGGCCCGGCCGTCAGCGGCCCGCACGCCCCCGCCGGTCCGAACCCCCGCCGCCCGCAGCCGAGTTGCTGCCGGAGCGCAGCAGCAGCCGCTCCCCCGCCGCGTCGGCGATCTCCGCCACCGCGGCGTACGCCTCCCGGCCCCTGCGCACGGTCCCCCCGGCGGGTGTCTCGCACAGGCCCGGGGCGTCGGCCGCCGGCAGGTCGCAGTCCACCTGGACGGTCCGGCCGTCCGGCCGCATCAGGGTCAGCACGGCGCGCAGCGGGCTGCCCGTGATGTTGCGGTAGTACGTGCGCGCCCAGGTCCGGCCGCGCTCGGCGAGCACACAGGTCTGCACCTCGACGCCCTGGGCGGAGGCGAGTTCGGGGCCGCAGCGGGTGGTGCGCCCGGAGAGCAGCGGGAGGCCGAGGCCGTCGAGGGGGCCGGTCGAGTGATCCGTGCCGACGGGCATCTTGCCCGGCTTGGCACCCACTTCACCCTTGGCGCCCGTTTCCTCCATACGGCTGTTTTCGGCCTTGGCTCTCGCCCGGGACTCGGCGCCCGACGCCGGCCTGTCCGGCCTGTCCGGCATCGCCGAGTCCGCCGGACCGGCGATCGCGGCGCCCAGCGGAACGGCGATGGCGAGCACCGCCGCCCCGCCGAGGCCGATCATGCGGAGTTTCTGCGCACGCTGCATGGGCCCCACCTGCGATTGAGTTGCCGCCGACGGCGGCTTGACGGTGGGCCGAACCTATCGGCCGGGAAGGGGCCACCCGGCCGCCCGGACACCCGTTTCCCGTAGTGATCCGGGGTGGTCACACCCGTACGGGTGAACCGGGCGCGGGTCGCCCGACGGCTCAGTACGCGAGCCGGCTGCCGCCGTCCGGAGTGGCGGTGCTCGCCATGACCAGGGCGTCGACGATGGTGTCCACCTTCGGCAGCCAGGGCGCCGCGGAGGTGGCCGCCGGCGGCCGCTCCCAGCGCACCCGGCCCGCGCCGATCTGGGACGGCGGGAGCACCACATAGCCGCCCTCCCCGTGGAAGCGCAGCGAGCTGGGCACCCAGTCCTGGGAGTACAGCAGCTCGCCCAACTCCGGGAGGCCGTAGGGCGATACGAGCAGCGACCACCGGCTGGGGGTGGCCACCACGGGGCCGAGGCGTACGCCGAAGTGGTCCAGGACCGCCAGGGCGCGGGCGCCGGCGACGGCGGGCAGGCTCACCGCGCAGGGCGCGCGGCCGCCGGTGGCCAGCACGACCGGGGCGTCGGGGCGGTTGGTCCACCACCAGCGCACCATCCGTGGATCGGTGGTGGCCGCCAGCAGCCCGGGGTCGAAGGGGTGCGCGCCGGGGACCACGCAGTCGGGGTCGAGGCAGTGGCACTGACGGGCGGGCCGCTCGGCGAGGCCGAGTCGGGCGCCCGCCGGCTGGCGGCCGCCGGACCTGAGTCCCACACCGGGAAGTACGGGCCACTGCCACTCGGTGGCGCAGTGCAGCGCCGCACCGAGCAACGCCGACCTTCCGCCGCGCCGGAACAGGAGCTTGCGTCGCCTTCCGAGGATCTCGCGCATGAGCGCTCGTTCCTTTCCGTTAACGCCGAGGGCTTCGTCCATCGCACTACAGGGCACTACTGGGCACTGCTCACCGGTTCACCTGCGCTTCGCGCCGCGCCGCTTCATGCCGTGGTGTGGCGTCTGTTGCGGCCCGGCCAAGCGCTCCGGGGTCGATCGCGCATCGATCACGCCACGTGGATCTCGGTCACCGCGTGTACAGGGCAGCGCATCACGCCGTACGCCGAGCGGGAAACGTGGCGGGGGGTGGCGCGCGCATGGCGCTTGCGCTTCCGTAGTGCAGTCCCGCCACTTGGGAGTGCGTCGCGGTGGTCGCCCTATGAGACGCCGGTGCCCGCCGGAGAGTTCCGGTGCGACCCCAACTGGCCCCGCACCTTTCCGATTACGTACCCGCCACTGTGGTGATGACGCGCTGCTGATCGCCGTCAGTCGACCTCAAATTGACGCTCATGGGGCTGTTTTCAGGCCAATCTACAGACCTCGCTGACACCACAAACCCCATGGGAACAGTGCTGGACATCACATCGCTGGTGCGTGTACATGTGGAGGCATTGATAGCGGAGCAGCATGACATGGGGGTTTGCGATGCTATTGACGAATTTGCGCGGCCAAACGCACCGCACAGCATCACTCAACGAAATGCAACACTCCCTACCAAATTCCAGTCTGACCTGGAGCAATGACTGTCGCGACGATAGCCGCCAGTCATGACCGCGCCACACGTACCGAAAGTGGCTGGAATCGAACCAGCTCTCCCCGCCCCCACGCACACTACGGACCCGCGCGTGGCACAGACCCCCGCGGACCCCGCCGCCCGCGCCCCCTCCGGCGCCTCGCCCGGCACCCTTCCGGCCACCCCTCAAGGCGCCGCCGCCCTCCCGTCCGGCACCTCCCCCGAAGCCTCCGCGATCGATCAACTCGCCGCGATCCAGGACCGACTGGCCGGCTGGATCTCCGACCTGAGCACCCTGCACGACCTCCTCGAACAGCTCGCGCGCACCCGCACGCTCAAGGACGCGCTCCACGAGCTGCTGCGGGCCGGCGCCTCACTGGTCGGCGCCCGCCGCGGCATGGTCGTGCTCGCACCGGCCGATGGACTCGGCCCCGAGACCACCGTCGGCCTCGGCCTGGGCCACGCCGAGATCGGCCACATCGAGACCATCCCGCGCAGCGCCCTGTCGTACGCGCGGATACTGGACGGCCTCCCCGAGCCGGGCGCCGACGGGGCGGACGCCGCCGAGATCGCCGAGCCCGACATCCCCGGCGAGAAGGACCTCGACCCCCGTCTGCGCGAGGTCGCCGCCCGCCTCGGATACGCCGCCAGCTACGCCGTCCCGCTCACCGCCGACCCCATCGGCCGGACCGGCGCGGCGGTCTGGCTCTACGACGAACCGGCCGAACCCACCGAACGCCAGCGCCACCTCGTCGGCCTCTACCGCGCGCACGCCGCCGAGCACCTCGCCCGCCTCCTCGAACTCCACCGCGCCCGGCAGGCCAACCGCACCCTCCGTGAGGAGCTGCTGCCGCGCCGGCTGCCGCGGATCCCCGGCGTACGCCTCGCGGCGCGGCACAGCAGCGGGCCGCGTGGCGGCGGCGACTGGTACGACGCGCTGCCGCTGCCCGACGGCGCACTGGGCCTGGCCATCGGTTCGGTGACCGGCTCCGGGCCGAGCGCGGTGGCCGCCATGGGGCGGCTGCGGGCGTCGCTGCGCGCGTACGCGGTCATGGAGGGCGAGGACCCGGTGGCGGTCCTCTCCGACCTCGAACTGCTGATGCGGCTGACCGAGCCGGCGCGCAGCGCCACCGCGCTGTTCGCCTTCACCGAGCCGCCGCCCGGCGCGCCCGGCGGACCGCCCGCGCCCCCGATGCCCGGCGGTATCACCGATCCCTTCGCCCGCAAGGTGGTGCTCGCCGGGGCCGGCCACTGCCCGCCGCTGATCCTGGGCGATCTGCGGACCGAGTACGTGGAGACCTCGCTGTCCGCGCCGCTGGGCATGCTGGGCTGCTGGGAGGCGCCGAGCGTGGAGATCGAACCGGCCGGCGGGGAGACCCTGCTGTTCTACAGCGACGGGCTGCTGCACCGCACCGGTGAGCCCATGGACCGCGCCTTCGCCCGGCTGCACGCGGCCGCCGCGGGCGTCCCCCGGGCGAGCCGCCATGATCCGGAGGCGGTGGCCGATCACATCGTGCGCGCGATGCTGCCGCGGGGCCTGGAGGACGAGTCGTCGGAGGAGGACGTGGTGCTGTTGGTCGCGTACTTCGAGGAGTAGCGCCTTCGAGATCGTGCACCCCATGGGGGAAATGCCCGAGAAGTCACACCTTCTTCCCCCTGGACGGCCTTCCATCCGCACATACGATGGAATGCGGTTCAGTCTTAAAAGGAGGCATAGTGACCGACGAGCTCACGCCGGAGACCCCGGACGAGGACGAGCAGCCGATCAAGCAGCGCAAGAACGGCCTTTACCCGAGTCTCTCGGATGAGCTCGCGGAGAACATGAAGAGCGGCTGGGCCGACACCGAGCTGCGCGATCTGCGGCCGATCGAGCAGGCCCCGAACGCCGCCCGCCGCCGTGCCGCGCTGTCCGCGCGCTTCCCCGGCGAGCGCCTGGTGGTCCCCGCGGGCAATCTGAAGACCCGCTCCAACGACACCGAGTACGACTTCCGCGCCGCGACGGAGTACGTCTACCTCACCGGCGACCAGACCGACGACAGCGTCCTGGTGCTGGAGCCCCGCAAGGGCGCCGACGGCCACGACGCGACGATCTACCGGCTGCCCCGCTCCAACCGCGAGAACGGCGAGTTCTGGCTCAACGGCATGGGCGAGCTGTGGGTCGGCCGGCGCCACAGCCTGACCGAGTCCGAGGCGCTGCTCGGCGTCCCCTGCAAGGACGTGCGCGAGCTGGCCGAGGCGCTCAAGGAGGCCACCGGCCCGGTCCGCGTCGTGCGCGGTCACGACGCCGGCATCGAGGCCGCGCTGACCGACAAGGTCACCGCCGAGCGCGACGAGGAACTGCGGGTCCACCTCTCCGAGGCGCGGGCGGTCAAGGACGAGTTCGAGATCCGCGAGCTGCAGAAGGCCGTGGACTCCACGGTGCGCGGCTTCGAGGACGTCGTACGGGTCCTGGACAAGGCCGAGGCGACCAGCGAGCGCTACATCGAGGGCACGTTCTTCCTGCGCGCCCGCGTCGAGGGCAACGACGTCGGCTACGGCTCGATCTGCGCCGCGGGCCCGCACGCCACCACCCTGCACTGGGTCCGCAACAACGGCCAGGTCCGCTCCGGCGACCTGCTCCTGCTGGACGCCGGCGTGGAGACCACCACCCTCTACACCGCCGACGTCACCCGCACCCTGCCGATCAACGGCCGCTACACCGACCTCCAGCGCAAGATCTACGACGCGGTGTACGAGGCCCAGGAGGCGGGCATCGCGGCGGTCAAGCCGGGCGCGGCCTTCCGTGACTTCCACGACGCCGCGCAGCGGGTGCTCGCCGAGAAGCTGGTCGAGTGGGGCCTGGTCGAGGGCTCGGTCGAGCGGGTGCTGGAGCTGGGGCTGCAGCGCCGCTGGACCCTGCACGGCACCGGTCACATGCTCGGCCTGGACGTCCACGACTGCGCCGCGGCCCGTACCGAGACGTATGTCGACGGCACCCTGGAGCCCGGCATGGTGCTGACCGTCGAGCCCGGCCTGTACTTCCAGGCGGACGATCTGACGGTGCCCGAGGAGTACCGCGGCATCGGCGTCCGGATCGAGGACGACATCCTCGTGACCGAGGACGGCAACCGCAACCTCTCGGCCGGGCTGCCGCGGCGGTCGGACGAGGTCGAGGCGTGGATGGCGGGCCTGCTCGCGAAGTAGGCCGCGGCATCACCCCGTTCCGTCTCCCGGTGGCGTCAGGCGCCGCCGGGAGACGGTCCGTATGACGGCGCGTCGGCCTGCCGCGCGTACGCACCCGCACGGGCCGCCGCCCATACGGCGGTGGCGGCGGACTCGGCGAGGGCGGCGTCGACGGGACGACGGGCGATCAGGATCCGGTAGTAGAAGGGCGCCCCGAGGGCCGCCAGCACCTCCTCCGGATCCGTCTCCGCGGGCAGCTCGCCGCGTTCGACGGCGCGCCGCACCATCTGGCCGGCCAGCACCAGCCGTTCGTCGAAGAAGGACCGCAGCGCCTTGGCCGCCTGCGGGTCGCGGGCGGCGGCGGAGACCACCGCCTCGATCAGCCGGGTCATCCGCGCCTCCCCGTAGAAGGCGCTTATCGAGCGGGCCAGCACGCGCAGGTCCTCCGGCAGCGTGCCGGTGTCCGGCAGCGGCACATCGGCGCTCAGGTCGGTCAGCAGCTCGCAGACCAACCCCTCGGTGCAGCGCCAGCGCCGGTAGAGCGTCGCCACGTGGATACCCGACCGCTGCGCGACCTTCTCCATGGTGAGTTCGGCGAAGCCCCCGTCGTCCAACTCCTGTAAGACGGCGGCCAGTACGGCCTGCCGGGTGCGGGCCGTACGCCCGCCGGGCCGGGTCGCGCCCGGGGCATGGTGCGCTGTCGTCACGACGGCTCCGTATTGCAGTGCGGGTTCACGCCAAGTATTGTCCGACAAAGACTAACGCGATTGGCTTCGCGTTAGCCCTGGTGTGCGCTGGTCTCGTAGGGACAGGGGACGCCGCGGGGGAGGTCCTCCCACCGCGAGACCGCGCTGCCCCGGGGTGATTTCCGGCCAGTCGTCAGACTGCCGATGTTCGCCCTGGTTTGACACTCTCAACGGTAGCCCCGGACGGCAACCCCTCATGGCGCCCGGACTTCACGGTCCGCCCGCCGGCCAGGACGAGGGCCTCCCGCTGCCGCGGCGCCACCCGTGCGCGCCGCCGCCCAACGGGAGTTGACGCGGCGGTACACCTCCCGGGACCACGACGTCCTCGCCACGACCCGCCGGACTCCGATTCACAGCAGCGCGCGAACGGGCTTCGTACGCGCCTCACCACGGCTCACCACTCCTCGCCACTCCTCACCTCACCGCGCCTCACCACTCGTCACCGCACCTCATCGCAGCTCAATGGCGCCGCCGTGGCGCCATGTATGCCAGCCTGGCGCCACATGGACTTGTCATGGCATCACGGTGGTGCCATAGTGGAGCCATGGACCTCGCGCCCCACGTCGTCGCCCTTCGGCACGAGCTCACGGTCGCCGCGGACGCCGGCGCCCAGGAGGCCGCTGCCCGGCAACTCCGCCGATGAGCCGGACGCAGGGACCGCGGAGCAGGCCGAAGTCACCTGCTCGGGCGGCGAGTTGCTGACCACGGTCGGCACGCTCGCAACTCCCGCACCGAACACCGAACGCCACACCACACAGCACGGAGGAGTGCCCTGTCATGCCCATGACGACCCCGCCACCTGCCGCTCCCGCTCCCCCACCCGCCCCCGCCCGGGCCGCCGCCACACCGGCGATCACCGCAACCGGCCTGTCCAAGTCCTTCGGCGACAAGGTGGTGCTCGGCGGCATCGACCTGCACATCCCCGAGGGCACGATCTTCGCGCTGCTCGGTCCCAACGGCGCCGGCAAGACCACCACCGTCCAGATCCTCTCCACCCTCATCTCCGCCGACGCCGGCCAGGCGCGGATCGCCGGGCACGAACTGGCCGGCGACGTCGATGCCGTACGCGCCGCGATCGGCGTCACCGGCCAGTTCGCGGCGGTGGACAACCTGCTGACCGCCCACGAGAACCTGATGCTGATGGCGGACCTGCAGCATCTGCCCCGCCGCGAGGGCCGACGGCGCGCCGCGGAGCTGCTGCACCGCTTCGAGCTGACCGAGGCGGCCAAGAAGCCGGTCGCCACGTTCTCGGGCGGCATGCGGCGCAAGCTCGACCTCGCGATGACCCTGGTCGGCGATCCGCGCATCATCTTCCTCGACGAGCCGACCACCGGCCTGGACCCGCGCAGCCGCCGCACCATGTGGGAGATCATCCGCGGCCTGGTCGCCGACCACGGCGTCACGATCTTCCTGACCACGCAGTATCTGGAGGAGGCCGACCAACTCGCCGACCGCATCGCCGTACTCGACCACGGCAAGCTGGTCGCCGAGGGCACCGCGGACGAGCTGAAGCGCCTGATCCCCGGCGGCCACATCCGGCTGCGCTTCGACGACGCGAACGGCCTCGAAACGGCCGCGGCCCTCTTCGCCTCCGCCGCGCGCGACACCGAAGAGCTCACCCTCCAGATCCCCAGCGACGGCGACATCCCCACGCTGCGTGCCGTCCTCGACGTCCTCGACAACGCGTCGGTCAAGGCCGAGTCCCTCACGGTGCACACGCCCGATCTCGACGACGTCTTCCTCACCCTCACCGGCCAGACCCAGTCGGGCGCCGGGGCCGACTCCCAGAAGGAGAGCGTCCGATGAGCTCCCTGTCCTACGCCGTCAGCGACTCGATGACCATGCTGCGGCGCAACCTCAAGCACGCGCTGCGGTACCCGTCCATGACGGTCTCGGTCGTCGCGATGCCCCTGGTGATGCTGCTGCTGTTCAACTACGTCTTCGGCGGCGCCCTGGGGAGCGGGATCGGCGCGATGCCCACCGGCGGCGGCGAGTACATCGACTACGTCGCGCCCGGCATCATCCTGATGGCCGCGACCTCCGGCGCGCTGTCCACCGCCATCAGCGTCTGCTCCGACATGACCGAGGGCATCGTCAACCGCTTCCGCACGATGTCGATCTCCCGCGCCTCGTTCCTGACCGGGCATGTCGTCGGCAGCGTCATCCAGACGCTGTTCAGCGTCGCGCTCGTGGTCGGTGTCGCGCTGCTGATGGGCTTTCGCCCCAACGCCACCGCCGTGGAATGGCTCGCGTTCCTCGGCGTCATGGTCCTGCTCATCCTGGCGCTCACCTGGCTGTCCGCCGCCATGGGCCTGATCGCCAAGACCGTCGAGACCGCCAGCAACATGCCCATGCCGCTGACGTTCCTGCCCTTCCTCGGCAGCGCCATCGTCCCGCCGGAGTCGATGCCCACCGGGCTGCGCTGGTTCGCCGAGTACCAGCCCTTCACCCCCGTCATCGAGACCCTGCGCGGCCTGCTCATGGGCACCGAGATCGGCAACAGCGGGATCGTCGCCCTCGCCTGGTGCGTCGGCCTCACCCTGGTCGGCTACCTGTGGGCGCGCTCGGCCTTCAACCGGGACGCCAAGCGGTGACTCCCCCGCCCCACAAGCCACTTCGCACCACGGCGCACCGCGCCGAGCACCACGCCTTAGCCCACCGCATCTGACCCCGTATCCGGAGGACACCATGCACGACGACCCGTCGACGAACGCTCCCGAGACGACCGCCGGGGACCCGGCACCGCTCTCCGAGCTGCCGGTCAACCGCCCCACGGGCTGCCCCTTCGACCCGCCCGCCGAACTGGCGCAACTGCGCGAGGAGCGGCCGCTGCGCCGGATGACCTACCCCGACGGCCACGTGGGCTGGCTGGCCACCGGCTACTCCACGGTCCGCGCGATCTTCGCCGACCCCCGTTTCAGCGCACGGTACGAGTTGATGCACTATCCGCTTCCCGGCGGCCCCGAAGGCGGCCTGCCCCCGGCGCCGGTCGGCGACATGACCGGCATGGACGCTCCCGAGCACACCCGCTACCGCAAGCTGCTCGCCGGCAAGTTCACGGTCCGGCGGATGCGCGCCCTGACCGACCGCGTGGAGGAGATCACCGCGCAGCACCTGGACGCCATGGAACGCGAAGGCGGCCCGGTGGACCTGGTGCAGGCGTTCGCCCAGCCCGTCCCGGCCCTGATGATCTGTGAACTGCTCGGCGTGCCCTCGTCCGAGCGGGAGACCTTCCAGCGGCAGACGCACACGATCACCGACCTCAGGGCCACCGACGAAGAGCGGTACGCCGCCATGACGGGGATGGGGGAGTATCTGCACGCGCTGGTGCTGGCCAAGCGGGCCGAGCCCACCGACGACCTGCTCAGCGACCTGACCACCAGCGATCTCACCGACGAGGAACTCACCGGCCTGGGCGGTTTCCTGCTCGGCGCCGGCCTCGACACCACCGCCAACATGATCGCGCACGGCACCTTCGCCCTGCTGAGCAACCCGGACCAGTTCGCCGCCCTGCGCGACGATCCGGACCTCGCCGAACAGGCCGTCGAGGAGCTGATGCGCTACCTGACCATCGCCCACACCTCCATCAAGTCGGCGCTGGAAGACGTCGAACTGGACGGTCAGCTGATCAAGGCCGGCGAGACGGTCACCATGTCCATGGAGGCCGCCAACCGCGACCCGCTGCGCTTCCCCGACCCCGACAGCCTCGACCTGCACCGCAAGGCCACCGGCCACCTGGGCTTCGGACACGGCATCCACCAGTGCCTGGGCCAGCAACTGGCCCGCGTCGAAATGCGCGTCGCCCTCCCTGCGCTCGTCACCCGCTTCCCCACGCTGCGCCTGGCCGTCCCGGCCGACGAGGTCCCGCTGCGCACCTTCTCGAACATCTACGGGGTGCGCCGGCTGCCGGTCACCTGGGACAAGGAGTAGCCCGATGGCCCTCACCATCAGCATCGACCGCGACCGCTGCGTCGGCGCCGGAATGTGCGTACTGACCGCGCCCGAGGTCTTCGACCAGGACGACGAGGACGGCCGGGTACTGCTGCGCACCACCGCACCGTCCGCCGCCCACACCACCGCGGCCCGCCAGGCCGCCGGCTTCTGCCCCGCCGCGGCCATCACCACGACCGAACGGTAGCCCGGCGGTTCCGCCCCACGCGGGGGGCGAACGCGCGCCCCCCCAGCACCGGAAGCTCACGGCCCAGGTCCCCGGACCTGGGCCGTGTCCGTCCTGGGAAGTCCGCCGTGCCGGCGCGCCCGCGCTACTTCTGGCCGGCCAGGCTGATGATGATGAGCAGGACGAGCAGGCCGAGTGCGATGGCGCCACAGCCGCCGCAGCCGCCTCCGCCGCCGCCTCCGTTGATCTGCTGGGCGCCGCCCGGTACGACGTCCGGATGGTGGCGGGCGTAGTGCTCGACGAGCCGCCGTTCCGCCTCGGATTCCTTGAGCCAGGGTGTGATGTAGCGGCACTCGCCGCACGCGTTCCTGAACGTAGCCACAACTCCCCCTTGGTCTAGGCCAATTGACTCACCAGGGCAGCACGGGGCGAGGCGAATGACAAGTCCCTCGGCGGGCCCGGTCCAGGGGGTTCGGGCGGCCGAGCACGCGCCGGAGCGAAGGCTGATCAGTTCCGGCGGCGACGCCGCCGGCCGTACGGGCCGCCGCTGTCGTGGGCGCGCCACTCCTCGTCGTGGAGGCCCCGCACCCGCTGTCCTGTTTCCCTCCGGGCGCGGCGACCGTCTCGCCTTGGCGGACCTTCTCCAGTAACGAGTCGAGCGGATCGAACCCAGAGCACCCGTGGATAAACGGTCGATACCAGCCCGTAGCGGCTGATTTCGGCGGGTCAGCGGGCGGTTCCCCGTGCGCGACCGGTCACGACGCCATCGGCAGTGCCGCGCCGTCCCGCCACTTGAGGATCTTGTCGAAGCTGACGATCGCGCCGGGGCGGCCCGTGCGGTTGCGGTAGCGGACGTGGTCGGTGAGGGCCTCGATCAGAAAGAGCCCCCGGCCTTCCTCGGCAAACACGGGAGCCTGCGCGGGGGTGGGCACGGGGGCCGGGGTGGAGGCGCGGTCCGCGGCGGTATGGGGAGGGGCCGGGGGTGCGGAGCTGCCGTGGAAGCCGGGGCCCGAGTCGGCGACTTCGATCCGACAGGTGTCGCCGTCGATGAAGGCCGTGACGCGGTAGTCCTCGGTCGCGGCGTCCCCGCCGTGTTCGACGGCGTTGGCGCAGGCTTCGGTGAGGGCCACCGACAGGTCGTAACAGATGTCCGGGTCGACGCCCGCAGTCTCCATCGTGCCCAGCAACAGGCGACGGGCGAGCGGCACGCTTGCCGCCTCGCGCCGCAAGTGGAGTGACCACCAGATGCTCATCGCTCCAGCCTCCTGGCCGCGGCTCGACATATCGTTACCTATTGCCGTGCCACAAGGTCCGTAAGCATGTCCGGGACGTGATACCGCTCATTCGGCGGATGCGAAGACTGAGCGCATCGGTGTAGGTGAAGCGCCGCGTACGCGCCGTCGCGCGCCCCGCCTGCCACCCTTGACGCCCCGGGAGGCGCCCCTCGCCACCGCCCTGCCGTAGGCGGCGGGCAAGGGCAGTGGGATGATGGCGCGGCCATGTTTGCCCCACCTGCCCCGACCGCGCGCGCAGCCGCCGACCTGCGGCTGCTGAGGGCTGCGGTCTTCACCGTGGTCTGCGTCGCGCTGTCCGCGGCCGGGCACATGATCGCGTCGTGCGCGACGGTCCCGCTGTGGACGCTGGGTGTCGCGGCCGCCGTGGTGTTCGCGGTGGCGGCCCCGCTGGCCGGGCGGGAACGCTCGCTGCCGGGGATCGCGGCGGGGCTCGCGGTGGGCCAGCTCGTACTGCACTCGCTGTTCACGTGGGGGCAGGCACCCGTCCTTCCGGCGTCCCGCGCGGCGGCCATGGCCGGTATGGCGGACATGGCGGGGATGTCGACGAGCGGCCGGGCCGGCAGCGGCTTCGGCGGCGCGCTGTCCGATTCGGCGGCGATCGCGCTCGCCCGGCACATGACCTGCGGGCTCGGTGCGGGCCGGGTGGACGGCGACCAGGCGCGGCGGATGCTCGGCACGGCCGGCTTCGACGCCGCCTCCGCCACCGCACCGGCCGGACACGGAGCGGCCGGTGGCGCGGCCACCGGCGATCTGTCCATGGCGCACTGCGTGGTGCCGTCCGTGCCCATGCTGTTGGGGCATCTGCTCGCCGCGCTCGCTCTCGGCTGGCTGCTGCGGCGGGGCGAGGCGGCACTGTGGCGACTGGTCCGGCTGTCGGCTCCGGCGGCGTACGAGATCACCGTAGCGGCGCTGGTCGGTGCGCTGCGCGGAGCACTCGCGCTGGTCCGCGCCCTGCTCGCGGTCCTCGGTGCGGCGCACGACGATGCGCTGCGCGCCTCCGTTTCGTACGGGGATGACAAACCCGGCCCGAAGGACGTCGCGCTCCACCACAGTGTCGTCAGGCGAGGACCCCCCTCCCCGGCCGCCCTGGCCCTCGCGGCCTGACGTCGCGCAGCACGCTCCCACACGGGGCCCCCTCCCACGCCCTTGCGGCCTGGGGGAGGGTACGGGCTCGCGCGCCGTCGCCGTGCGCGCGCCGCCGACCACCGTCAGCGTCACCCGTGCCCTTTCTCTTCCTGTGGAGCGTTTTGATGTCGAATAAGTCTCGTATGTCCAAGTTTTCCCGCCTGTCGCTCGTGGGCGGCGTCGCGGCCGGCAGCGTCCTGCTGCTCGCCGGCCCGGCCTTCGCGCACGTCAGCGTCCAGCCCGGCGAGGCACCCAAGGGCGGCTACGCGGTCGTCAACTTCAAGGTGCCCAACGAGCGGGACGACGCCTCGACGGTGAAGCTGGAGGTGACGCTGCCGACCGACCACCCGCTGGCGTCCGCCATGCCGCAGCCGGTGCCCGGCTGGAAGGTCTCGGTCACCAAGTCCAAGCTCGCCAAGCCGATCGAGATGCACGGCGAGAAGATCAACGAGGCGCCCTCGAAGATCACTTGGACCGCCGAGGGCAAGGGCGTCGAGCCCGGCCAGTTCCAGCAGTTCCCGGTCTCCGTCGGGCAGCTGCCCGAGGACGCCGACGAACTCGTCTTCAAGGCCCTCCAGACGTACGACGACAAGGACGTCGTGCGCTGGATCGAGCCGACGAAGGAGGGCGCGGCGGAGCCGGAGAACCCGGCGCCGGTGCTCAAGCTCACCGCGGCCGAGGACGACGGCCACGGCTCCTCCGGCGCGAAGCACGCCGGCGCCAAGAGCGACGCCAAGATGACGACGGCCGCCGCGGAGACGTCCGCCAGCGACACCACGGCGCGCGTCCTGGGCGTCATCGGCATCGTGGTCGGCGTCGCCGGAGTCGGCTTCGGCGTGTTCGCCGGCCGTCGCCGCAGCGCCTGACCACCGCGGGGCCGGCGCCCGACCCGCGCCGGCCCGGCTCCCCTCGGAAGAACGTATGGGATTCATCTGCAATGCATAGAAGGACCCTGCTCGCGTCCGCCCTCGCGGCGGCCGCGGCCCTCAGCCTGACCGCCTGCGGCGGCGACGAGAGCAAGCCCGCCGCCGTCGTCTCCGGCGGGACGACCGCCAAGCCGATCGTCACCCTCGACAACCCACTGGAGAAGCCCGACCTGGTCCTGACCGGTACCGACGGCAAGAAGTACGACCTGCTGGAGCGGACCAAGGGCCACCCGACGCTGATCTACTTCGGCTACACCAACTGCCCGGACGTCTGCCCGCTGACGATGGCCAACATCGCGGTCGCCGTGAAGCAGCTGCCCAAGGCCGAGCAGAAGGACCTGCGGGTCGTGTTCGTCACCTCCGACCCGGAGCGCGACACCCCGGCCGCCCTCAAGAAGTGGCTCGCCGGCATCAACAAGGACTTCGTCGGGCTGACCGGCGCGTTCGACACCATCCAGGCGGGCGCGCGCAGCGTGAACATCGGGATCGAGAAGCCGGTCAAGAAGAAGAACGGCGATGTCGTCTCCACCCATGGCGCGCAGGTCCTGCTGAGCTCCCCCAAGGACGACAAGGTCCATTGGATGGGCATGCAGGAGGCGACCTCCGACAACTACACCACCGCACTTCCGAAGATCATCAAGGGACAGAACCCGTGAACCGCCGTACCACCTTCGCCGCCGCCCTCGCCCTGACCGCCTCTCTCGCCCTCGCGGGCTGCGGCACCGGGGAATCCGACCCGCAGATGACCGTCGAGGGCGCCTACATGCCGCAGCCGGTCACCCAGGACATGGCCGGCGGGTTCCTCACGATCAAGAACGGCGGCGCGGCCGACAAGCTCACCGCGGTCACCACCAACGAGGCCAAGGACGTCACGATCCACAAGACCGCCGGCAACAAGATGGAGCAGGTCGAGTCCCTGCCCATACCGGCGGGCGGCGAGCTCAGGCTCGAACGGGGCGGCAACCACCTGATGCTCATGGGCCTGAAGCACAAGCCGGCCAAGAGCGACGTCATCCGCGTGCAGCTGCAGTTCGCCCACGCCGAGCCCGTCAACGTGGACCTCCAGGTCAAGGCCGCCGACTACCAGCCGAAGAAGTAACGGGCGGCACAGCAGGTCACGGCAACAGCACTCACACGGCAGTTGAGGGGAGCGATCACTATGGTCACCACCGGGCTACCGCCACGACGGTCCGCCGCGCTGCGGCTGCTGATCGTCGCGGTGGCGCTGGCCGGCGCGCTGTTCGGCGGCGCCGCCCCGGCATCCGCGCACGCCGCGCTGACCGGCAGCACGCCGGCGCAGGGTTCGGTGGTCGACCGCGCACCCGAGCAGGTGACGCTCACCTTCTCCGAAGGCGTCGCGATGGGCGACGACTCCATCCGGGTCCTGGATCCGCGGGGCAAACGGGTGGACCGCGGCAAGCTGCGCAACCTGTGCAGCGGCAGCGTCGTCAAATACGGCACGGGGCTGCCGCCGGGGCTCCGCGACGGTACGTACACCGTCGCCTGGCAGGCGGTCTCCGCCGACAGCCACCCCGTCTCCGGCGCCTTCACCTTCTCCGTCGGCGCGCCCTCCAAGTCCGCCGCCCCGCTCCCCCAACAGCAGGTCGGCGGCGGGCTGGTGGGCGCGCTCTACGGTGTCGCCCGCTATCTGGCCTACGCCGGGTTCGTGCTGCTGGTCGGCGGTGCCGCCTTCGTGGTGGCCTGCCGGCCGGCCGCCGCGCTCGTACGGTCGGTGCAGCGGCTGGTCGTCCAGGGCTGGGTGGCGCTGACCGCCACCACGCTCGCGATGCTGCTGCTGCGCACCCCGTACACCGGGTCCGGTGACCTCGCCGACGTCTTCGACCTCGGTGGCCTCCAGCAGGTCCTGATCACCAAGCCGGGCGCGGCGCTGGTCTCCCGGCTGCTGCTGCTCGCGGCAGCGGCGCTGTTCGTCGCGGTGCTCTTCGGGGCGTACGCACGGCTGCAGGAACCGGAGCGGGCGCGGGAGGAGGGAGCCGAGGGGGACGGGACCGAAGGGGACGGGACCGCAGAAGCCGACGACGAGGCCGGGCGGGCCGCGGACCCCGCCGAGGAGGCCAGGCGGCGCAAGGACCTCACCTTCGGGCTGGGCGTCGGCGGGGTGATCGTCGCGATCGGGCTCGCCGCGACCTGGGCGATGGCCGAACACGCCTCGACCGGGCTGCAGCCCGCCGTCGCGATGCCGGTCGACGTGCTGCACCTGCTCGCGGTCGCCGCCTGGCTCGGCGGGCTGGCGGCGCTGGTGGTGTCCCTGTACTGGGGCCCGCCGGTCGAGCGGAGCGCCGTACGCCGCTTCTCGCGGATCGCGTTCGGCTCCGTGGTGGTGCTGGTGGCCACGGGCGTCTATCAGTCCTGGCGGCAGGTCGGCACCTGGCACGCGCTCACCGACACCGCCTACGGGCGGCTGCTGCTGCTCAAGGTGGGCCTGGTGGTGGTCCTCGTCGGGATCGCCGCGGTGTCGCGGCGGTGGACGGGGCGCCTGGGCGAGGTACGGCAGGCACCCGACCGCGAGCCCGTTCCCGCCCTCGTCCCCGATCACGGCCCGGAGGCCGAGCCCGACGAGGACCCGGCCGCCGGAACCGCTCCGGACGCCGCCCGCGCCGCTCAACTGGCCCGTCAGCAGGCCGCGCTGCGCACCGCCCGGACCAAGCGGCTGCGCGACGCGGACCCCGAGCGGCTGGGGCTGCGCCGGTCGGTCCTGGCCGAGGCGACGGTCGCCGTCGTCCTGCTGGTGGTCACGACGGTGCTGACCGCCACCGAACCGGCCCGTACGGAGGAGGCGGTCAAGGCCGCTTCCGGCGGGCAGTCCACCGCGGCCAACCAGCCGCAGGTGCTGACCGTCCCGTTCGACACCGGCGGTCCGGGCGGCAAGGGCACCGCCCGCCTCGACCTCGACCCCGGGCGCAGCGGCAACGCCAACGAGCTGCGGCTGCGGCTCTCCGACCCGTCGGGCAAGGCCATGGACGTTCCCGAGGTGAAGGTCTCCTTCACCCAGAAGTCCCAGAAGATCGGGCCGCTGCCCTTCGTCCCCCGGCACGTCGGCAAGGGCCACTGGCGCGCGAGCGGCGTCCAGCTGCCGGTCTCCGGGCAGTGGCAGCTCTCGCTGCTCGTACGGACCTCCGACATCGACCAGGTGACCGAGACCAAGAACGTGAAGATCGGCTGATGAGCAAGCGAACCGAACAAGCCGCCGCCGCTCCCCGGGCCGCCGGCCCGAAGACCTCCGGCGCGGCGAAGACCTCCGGCGGCGCGAAGGCCTCCGGTGACCCGCAGGCCCCGATGGAGCTCTCCCGCCGCCGGCTGCTGGGCACCGTCGGTGCGGCCGGCGCGGCCGGGCTGGTCGTCGGCGGGGCCGGCGGCGCCATCGGCGCCTCCGCCTCCCACCAGGACGCTCCCAAGGCCCTCACCACCATCGGGTCGACCGAGGTGCCGTTCCGGGCGGCGCGTGCCCGGCACCAGGCGGGGATCACCACACCGCTGCAGGCCAACGGGCATCTCGCCGCCTTCGACCTGGCGCCCGGTGCGGACCGCAAGGCCGCGGCGGCGCTGCTGCGCCGCTGGTCGCGGACGGCCGAGGAGCTGATGGCCGGACGCGCCCCGGACGCCGACACCGGGATCGCCCTGGACGCCGGCCCGTCCTCGCTGACCGTCACCTTCGGCTTCGGCCACAGCTTCTTCGGGCGTACGGGCCTTGTGAAGCGGCGCCCCGTACAGCTCGACCCGCTGCCCGAGTTCTCCGCGGACGCGCTGGACCCCGGGCGCAGCAACGGCGATCTGTGGATCCAGATAGGCGCCGACGACGCACTGGTCGCCTTCCACGCGCTGCGGGCGCTGCAGAAGGACGCGGCCGGCAGCGCCCGGCTGCGCTGGCAGATGAACGGCTTCAACCGCACGCCGGGTGCCACCGCGCACCCGATGACCGCCCGCAACCTGATGGGCCAGGTCGACGGCACCAACAACCCCAAGCCGTCGGACGAGGACTTCGACCAGCGGATCTTCGTGGGGCGGGACGCCGAGCAGCAGTGGATGCGCGGCGGGTCGTACGCCGTCGTCCGCCGGATCCGGATGCTGCTGGACGACTGGGAGAAGCGTTCCCGGCACGAGCAGGAGAAGGTCATCGGGCGCCGCAAGGACAACGGGGCGCCGCTGACCGGCGGCTCGGAGACCACCCCGATGCGGCTGGACGCCACCGGCCCGGACGGGCTGCCGGTCATCCCGGCCGATGCGCACGCCCGGATCGCGGCGCCGGAGTCCAATCAGGGAGCGGCGATGCTGCGCCGCCCGTTCTCCTTCCACGACGGCTTCCGCGAGGACGGGGCCCCGGACGCCGGACTGCTGTTCATCTGCTGGCAGGCCGATCCGCTGCGCGCCTTCACCCAGATCCAGCGGAAGCTGGACCGCGGGGACGCGCTGTCGCCGTTCCTGCGGCACGAGGCGAGCGGGCTGTTCGCGGTGCCGCCGGCCGCGGAACCGGGCGACTACGTGGGCCGGCCGCTGCTGGAGGGGTGATCCCCCGGCGGCCGGGGTGATCCCCGGTGGCCGCCCCGCGAGCCGGTCCGCGGCGGCCGCGCGCCAGGGGCTGTCCCAGGGGGCCGTCCCCCGGCCGTCCAGCGGCTGGAAGCCCCACCCGGCGGCCGGAACGGCTCGGTATCGTGGCAGGGCAGGGAGAAGATCGGCGGGGTGCCCCCGCAGTTGCGCGAGGGAGTGCTCAAGGATGTCGGCCAGCCGCTATACCTATCTCGGCCCCGCGGGCACGTTCACCGAGGCCGCGCTGCGCAGCCTTCCCGAGGCGGCGACCCGCGAGCTGGTGCCGATGGTGTCGGTGCCGGCCGCCCTGGACGCGGTGCGCGCCGGTGAGGCCGCGGCCGCGCTGGTGCCGATCGAGAACTCCGTCGAGGGCGGGGTGACCACCACCCTCGACGAACTGGCCTCCGGCGAGCCGCTGATGATCTACCGCGAGGTGCTGCTGCCGATCGCCTTCGCCCTGCTCGTACGCCCGGGCACGGCGCTCGGCGACGTCAAGACGGTGACCGGCCACCCGGTCGCCCAGCCGCAGGTGCGCAAGTGGCTGGCGGCTCAACTCCCGGAAGCGGTGTGGGAGTCGGCGGCCTCGAACGCCGACGGCGCGCGGCTGGTGCAGGAGGGCCGCTACGACGGCGCGTTCGCGGGCGAGTTCGCGGCGGCGACGTACGGCCTGGAGCCGCTGGTCACCGACATCCACGACGCCCAGAACGCGGCCACCCGCTTCGTCCTGGTGGGCCGCCCGGCCCGGCCCGCGGCGCCCACCGGCGCGGACAAGACCTCGGTCGTGCTGTGGCTGGCCGAGGACCACCCCGGTGCGCTGCTGGAGCTGCTGCAGGAGTACGCGGTGCGCGGCGTCAGCATGATGCGGATCGAGTCCCGGCCGACCGGGGAGGGCATCGGCCGCTACTGCTTCTCGGTGGACTGCGAGGGGCACATCACCGACCGCCGGGTGAGCGAGGTGCTGATGGGACTCAAGCGGGTCTGCCGCGAGGTGCGGTTCCTCGGCTCGTATCCGCGGGCGGACGAGACGACGCCGAGTGTGCGGCGGCAGATGACGGACTCGGCGTTCACCGAGGCGTCGGACTGGCTGGCGCGCTGCCTCGACGGGCGGGGCTGAGCCGCCCGCGGTCCCGGCACGACCTGCGGCTTTCAGCGGCCTGTGGGTTGTCCACAAAGTTATCCACAGGCACGGTTCTCGACCTGTGGGTAAGTCGACATGAAAGCCGTACGGAGTCGACAAATCGGTCTACTGACACCACATCGTTCCACAGCGCACTACCACGCCCTCCGTCAGCACAATTCATGCGATCAATCCTTTAGAGCGAGGCAATCCCACACGAAAGAGTGCGTGAACGGGGTTTGGACCGAGAATCCATAGCCGAGCATTTCGACAGCGGAATGATCGACTCCGACTTCCACAGATCTCACACACAGCCTGTGGATAAAGGTCGGAGAACCCTCATCCCCTGTGGACAACCGAGGGGTCTCCGGGGAAAACCAGGGCCCCAACTCCCGCTGTCCACATGATGGATCACCCGGCGCCCACCCCCACGAAAGCCCCCATCGCGGACATCGGGAATTCCACCGCACTCCCCCTCGCACTTATCCGCCGCTTACCGGCCGACCCCTCACGCACTCCCACCTCCACCCCGAACCCCTAAGGGAATAAGTACCCCAAAACGGGCAAATCGATATGCCGGGGAATATCGCGTCGAGGAGCCGTGCGCGGCCCCGGTAGCCTGGGGGTGTGATTGACCTTCGCCTGCTCCGTGAGGACCCCGACCGTGTGCGCGCGTCCCAGCGCGCCCGTGGAGAGGACGTCGAGCTCGTCGACGCGCTTCTCTCCGCCGACGAGCGGCGCAGGTCCTCCAGCGTCCGCTTCGACGAGCTGCGTGCCGAGCAGAAGGCGCTCGGCAAGCTCATCCCCAAGGCCAGTGGCGACGAGAAGGCCGAGCTGCTGAAGAAGGCCGGCGAGCTGGCCGCCGCCGTCAAGGCCGCCGACGCCGCCCAGGACGAGGCCAAGGAAGAGACCCAGCAGCTGCTGCTGAAGCTCGGCAACCTCGTCCACCCCGACGTACCGGTCGGCGGCGAGGAGGACTTCACGGTCCTGGAGACGCACGGCACGATCCGCGACTTCGACGCCGAGGGCTTCGCCCCCAAGGACCACCTGGAGATCGGCGAGCTGCTCGGCGCGATCGACGTCGAGCGCGGCGCCAAGGTCTCCGGCTCCCGCTTCTACTACCTGACGGGCGTCGGCGCGCTGCTGGAGCTCGCCCTGGTCAACGCCGCCATCGCCCAGGCCACCGCGGCCGGCTTCACGCCGATGCTGACCCCCGCCCTGGTCCGCCCGCGCGCCATGGAGGGCACGGGCTTCCTCGGCCAGGCCGCCGAGAACGTCTACCACCTCGAAAAGGACGACTACTACCTGGTCGGCACCTCCGAGGTCCCGCTCGCCGCGTACCACATGGACGAGATCGTCGACGCGGCCAAGCTGCCGCTGCGCTACGCCGGTTTCTCCCCGTGCTTCCGCCGCGAGGCCGGCACGTACGGCAAGGACACCCGCGGCATCTTCCGGGTCCACCAGTTCGACAAGGTGGAGATGTTCTCCTACGTCGCGCCGCAGGACGCGCAGGCCGAGCACCAGCGGCTGCTGGACTGGGAGAAGCAGTGGCTGACCTCCCTGGAGCTGCCGTTCCAGGTCATCGACGTCGCCACCGGTGACCTCGGCGCCTCGGCCTCCCGCAAGTTCGACTGCGAGGCGTGGATCCCGACCCAGGGCAAGTACCGCGAGCTGACCTCGGCCTCCAACTGCGACGAGTTCCAGGCCCGCCGGCTCTCGGTCCGGATGCGCGAGACCGTCGACGGCAAGCAGAAGGTCCAGCCGCTCGCGACCCTCAACGGCACGCTCTGCGCCGTACCCCGCACGATCGTGGCGCTCTTCGAGAACCACCAGCAGGCGGACGGCTCCGTGCGCGTCCCCGAGGTGCTCCGCCCCTACCTGGGCGGCCGGGAGATCCTGGAGCCCGTCGCCAAGTGAGCGCATCGGCTCCGCCGGCAGCCGCACCGCTGCCGTACAAGCTCATCGCGACGGATCTCGACGGGACGCTGCTGCGCCCCGACGAGACCGTCTCCGAGCGCACCCGCCGGGCGCTCGCCGCGGCCACCGCGGCGGGCGCGGCGCACATCGTCGTCACCGGCCGTTCGGTGCCCTGGACCCGGCACATCCTCGAAGCCCTGGACTACCACGGCCTCGCGGTGTGCGCCCAGGGCGGGCAGGTCTACCACGCCGGTGAGCAGCGGCTGCTGACATCGGTGACGCTCGACCGGCAGCTGGCAGGTCTGGCGCTGTCCAAGATCGAGGCCGAGGTCGGCCCGCTGTTCCTGGCCGCGAGCCGGGACGGCCTGGACGGTCAGGTGCTGATCGGCCCCGGCTACCGCGTACAGGGAGGCCCGCTGGCGAACGTCCTGATGGACGACCCCGGCGAGCTGTGGGCAGCGCCGCTGAACAAGGTCTACGTCCAGCACCCGACGCTGGACGACGACGCGCTGGCACGGGCCGCACGCCAGGTCGCCGGTGATCTGGTGGGCGTGACGATGGCCGGGCCGGGCGTCGTCGAACTGCTGCCGCTCGGCCTGTCCAAGGCCACCGGCCTCTCGCTGGCCGCCCGCCGCCTGGGCATCACCGCCAAGGAGACCGTGGCCTTCGGCGATATGCCCAACGACATCCCGATGTTCGCCTGGGCGGCGCACGGTGTGGCGATGGCCAACGCCCATGACGAGCTGAAGGCCGTCGCGGACGAGGTGACGTCCTCGCACGAGGACGACGGGATCGCGGTCGTGCTGGAGCGGATCTACGGGCTCTGACCGGCCTCCGGTTCCGCCTCGTCGGCGACGGCCGCCGCCGGGGTCAGCGGCCAGGCCGCGAAACCCATGACCAGTGCGATGGCGTGGCCGAAGTCGGTGAAGGTCGCACCGGTCGTCAGCGGAACGCCGAAGAACACCAGCACCGCGACGAGGTAGACGTAGCTCCAGGGCGGGGGCAGCCGGTAGGTCAGTACACCGGCGGCCGCGGCCAGCCCGTAGGAGACCCCGATGTCGACGACATGCGTCATCGAGCGCGGCAGCTGGTGGCCCTCGATGGCCAGCAGGACGAGTTCCTGGCTGGCGAGGGTGGCGGCGACATGCGCGCCGCCGACGATCAGCAGCCAGCGCCAGGTCCCCACCCAGCGCTCGACGTTGGCGTGCACCAGCTCGAACATGACCGCGTAGAGCAGGAACGACTCCGGCCGTTCGATCCAGAAGCCGCTGATCAGCAGCGAGGGCAGCGGATGCTCGTTCAGCTCGTGGATGTTGCTGCTGGTGCGGTGGACGAGGAACTGCCCCAGCCCCTCGGAGGCGGAGGCGATCACGAGGCTGGTGACGCCGATGATCAGAAGCCAGATATGGGTGCCCGGGCTCGTCCGCACCCAGTCCTTCACCCAGTCGGCGGGGCCGCGCCCGGACCACCGCGACCGGCCGCCGCGCAGCGGCTCCATCAGCGGTCCCCTCGCCGGTGGTCGGGTACGGCGAGGCCGTGGGTACTGCCGAGGCCGTCGGTGGGTCTGACGGCTTTTCGGTCGGTCTTCACCCTTTGAGGGTAGAGGGTGTCCCCCCTACGGGAGGGCTGGACGTGCGGGTCGGCACCCGGAACCGTACGGCCGTACGCGGTTCCGGGTTGCCGCCCTGGGCCCTGTGACGATCTTCGCGGCGATGCCACACCCCAGTCAATCCTCTGGTTTCGTTCCAAATCCCTTAGCCACAGCTTGGGTAGCGGCACCGGGAGGGGGCTACCGTACCGGGGTGACCCTCGATGACCTGCGCGCTTTCGTGGCCGTGTGCGAGACGGGCAGCCTCAGCGCCGTCGCCCGACGTCTCGGCTGCACGCAATCCGCCGTCAGCCAGCGCATCAAACGCCTCGAACGCGAGGCGGGCATCAGCCTGTTGGAGCGCCGGCCGCGCGGTGTCGCACCGACCCAGGCGGGCCGGATCCTCAACCGCGCGGCGGCGGACGGCCTCAGCGGCCTGGACGTGGCCCTGCGTCAACTGGGCGATCTGCGCGCGGGCGACGGCGGCACGGTCCGGGTCACCACCGGTGCCACGACCGTACGGCACTTCATGGCCGACGCGGTGGTCGCCTTCCGCACCCGCCATCCGCACGTCAACCTGGAGTTCCAGACCGAGAGTTCCAGCAGCCGCTGCTTCGAGGCGGTCGCGGACGGCGGCTCCGAACTGGCCTGGATCACCATCGGCCCGCCCGTGCGCGGCATCGAGCAGCATCCGGTCATCGGCCTGCCCTGGGTGCTCGCCGTACGCGCCGACGACCCGCTCGCGACCCGGGAGCGGATCGAGCCGGAGGAACTGGCCGGCATCCGGCCCATCCGGCTGCCGGAGAACTCCACCTCCCGTATGCGGCTCGACGGCCACCTCAGCCACCGGGACGCAGGGCAGCTGCCGCCCCCGAGCACCACCAGCGTCGCCGACTGGGACACCGCCCTGCTGCTGGCCGAACTCGGCGTCGGTCACGCGGTCGTCCCTCGTCTGCCGGGTCTCGCGGCCACCGCCGACTCCCCCCTGCGCCTGGTCCCGATACCCGCGCTGCCCCCACTGGCCACCGGCTGGGCGGTGCGTACGTGGGCGGCGCTGAGTCCGGCGGCGGTGGAGTTCGCGGAGACGGTCACGGCGTGTCTCGGCGGTGGCCGTGAGCAGCACTCCAGGTCCGGTGCGCGAGGGGCTGAGCGGCCGGCGACATCGGGGGCCGGGCCGGCGCATCGGGGTCGTCAGACGGTCTCCGAAGCCGGGGCATCGGGTCCATAGGGCGATATCCGGGGCCGTGCCCCGGGGCCTTCCCGGCCGGGATCCGGCCGCGATCCGGCCGCGCCCCGGCTGCCGCGCAGCGTCACCGCCGCCCCACAATCGGCCACCACCCGGCAGCATCGCGTCAAACAGTGTCCACAACCCGTCAATGACGCGTCAGCGACTGGCGGAGGGGCCCGTTCCCCGGGCATAGCGTCGTCAGAGCCGAGCCCCGGCACATGCGTCATCCACTGGTCCGGGGCCGCCGATGTCCTGTTCGAGGAGCAACGCCGTGTCCCACCATCTGTACGCGGAAGATCCTGAGCCTTCTGATCGTGTCCCGGCCGGGCCTCTCTTCGTCCCCGTCCGGTCGGGCCCCGCGGGCTGCACGGCCCGCCTGTTCCGCACCCCGCTAGGCGGCCGGACGGCCGTCGGCTTCACCTCCGCCCAGCGGCTCGCCGCGGCTCTGGGCGGCGGTCAGCCCTGGGTCAGGCTGTCCGAGCCCGCGCTGCGTGCGCTGGCCGAGCCCGTCGGCGCGAGCGTGGTGACCGTCGACCCGCGGCTCTCCCCCGAGGTGTCCCGTACGGCGGCGCGCACCCCCGAGGTCTCGCGCCCCTCGCGCACCCCTGAGGTCCCCCGTACGACGCGTACCCCCGAGGTGCTCCGTGCGGCCCGTACGCACCATCACCTACGGGCTGTCTGAGGGAGGGGCGACACCATGAGCCACAGCACACTGCCCCGCACCGCCCAAGAGCCCCCCGTTCCGTCGCCGGCCGCCGCGGTGGCGCCCACCACGGCGTCGCCGCCCGCCGGACCGGACGCCCTGCTCACATCCCCTGAGGGCGAGCCGACGGCCGCCGCCCGACCCGCCGCCGACCGCGGTCCGCTCGCCATATGGCCCGGCTCCGCGGCGCCGCTCTGCCACGACGACGTCGCCGTGGGCGGTGTCCCGCTCACCGAGCTGGCCGACCGCTTCGGCACCCCCGCCTATGTCCTGGACGAGGACGAGGTGCGCCAACGCTGCCGCGCCTACCTACGGGACTTCCCCGACGCCGACATCTACTACGCGGCCAAGGCGTTCCTGTGCCGCGCCCTGGTCCACTGGGTGCGGGAGGAGGGCCTCGGCCTGGACGTCTGCTCCGCCGGCGAGCTGGAACTGGCCGTCACCACCGGCTTCCCGCCCGAGCGGATCGTGCTGCACGGCAACGCCAAGAGCCCGGCCGACCTGCGAACCGCGCTGCGGCTCGGCGTCGGACGGATCGTCATCGACTCCACGTCGGAGATCGCCCGGCTGGCGGCCGCGGTCCCGGCGGGCTCCCGGCAGAAGGTGCTGATCAGGGTCGTGCCCGGGATCGCCGCGGGCGGCCACGCCAAGATCCGTACCGGGACCGACGACCAGAAGTTCGGGCTGTCGATCGCCGACGGCTCCGCACAGCACGCCGTCACCCGGGTGCTCGCCCAGCCGCGCCTCCAATTGGTCGGCCTGCACTGCCACTTGGGTTCGCAGATCACCACCGCCAAGCCGTACCTGTCGGCCGTACGACGGCTGGTCGGCCTGCTGGCCCGGGTCCGTGAGCAGCACGGCGTCGCCCTCCCCGAGCTGGATCTCGGCGGCGGCCACGGCATCGCCTACCGCCCGGGTGAGCCCGTGCTCGACACCGCCGCGCTCGGCGCCAAGGTGCGCGCGGAGCTGGCGAGCAGCTGCGCGGCGGCGGGTCTGCCGGTGCCCCGGCTCGCCGTCGAACCCGGCCGGGCCATCGTGGGCCCGGCCGGTGTCGTCCTCTACCGGGTGCTGTCCGTCAAACGGACCGGCGCGCACACGTTCGTGGCGGTGGACGGCGGGATGAGCGACAACCCGCGGCCCGCGCTGTACGGGGTGCGCTACGCCCCCCGGCTGGTCGGGCGCAGCTCGCTCGCCGCGTCGGAGCCCGTCACCGTCGTCGGCCGGCACTGCGAGGCCGGCGACGTGCTCGCCACCGACGTGCGGCTGCCGGGCGACATCCGGCCCGGCGATCTGCTGGCGGTGCCCGTAGCCGGCGCCTACCACCTCTCCATGGCCTCCGGATACAACCTCGTCGGCCGCCCACCGGTCATCGCGGTCACCGACGGCCGCGCCCGCCTTCTCGTACGGCGGGAGTCCCTGGCGGATATCCAGGGACGGGACGTGGGGCTGTAGGGCGGGCCGGGAGCGGTGATCCTGTTGCAGCGGTGATCCTTTTGCGGCGGTAGTCCCGTTGGAGCGGTAATGCCGTTGCAGCGGTAGTCCCGTTGGAGCGGTAGTCCCGTTGGAGCGGTAATCCCGTTGTAAGGGACAGGGGTTGGGGCTCCTCGGGGGCGGCGATCGCGGTACGGCCGGCCCCGAGGAGCTCGCCACCGTTGCCCGCGCCCCCTACACCCGTCACCGTTGCCCGCACCCCTACGCCCGTCACGCCGCTGCCCGCACCCCTACAGCTTCCATGTAGCATGCATGGATCGGTTGTAGGATGACTGGGCAACCGGGCGGACAGATGGCACAGAGGGCACCCATAGGCGGCACCCACAGGCAGACGGGCGGACGGAACGGACATGGCACTGCAAGCGGCAGGACGGCAATCCCTCGTGGACACCGTCGTCGAGGCACTGCGGTCCCAACTGACCGCCGGGGAGTGGCAGATCGGGGACCGCATCCCCACCGAGCACACGCTCGCCGAGCAGCTCCAGGTCGGCCGCAACACCGTCCGCGAGGCGGTGCGGGTGCTCGTACACGCCGGAATGCTGCGCTCACGGCAGGGCGAAGGCACCTTCGTCGTGTCCACCGCGGATCCGGGCGACATCATGCGCGGCGTGCAACGGGCCGGCATCCGCGACGTACTGGAACTACGGATCGCCCTGGAGGCGGAGGCCGCCCGGCTCGCCGCGCTGCGGCACCGGCCGGACGACCTGCAGCGGATGCGGGCGGCCCTGGACGCCCAGGCGGACCTGGCCGACGCGGACGGACGGCCCGACTCCGGCAACCTGGAGCTCTACGCCGACCACGACATCGCCTTCCACAAGGCCGTCGTCGAGGCCGCGCACAACACCGCACTGACGGCGACCTACGGCTGGTTCAGCAGCTCGGTACGGGAGGCGCTGGTCAACGCGCTCGACGACCAGGCGATGCCGAAGATCGTGCACGGTGACCACCGCGCCGTCATGGAGGCGATCGCGTCGGGCGACCCGGAGGCCGCGGAGCGCGCCACCCGCGAGCTGCTGGAGAAACCGAAGCGGGCCGTGGAGGCCCTGCTGGACGACGGCCACTGAGGAGCCGGTCTCCATCTCCACGCTCGGGTCTCCTCGCTCCGGTCTCCACGCTCCGGTCTCCGCTCTCCCGCGCCCAGTTCCCTCCCTCTCCCCTCTCCTCCCTCTCCCTGCGCTCATCCGACTCCTTCTTCCCTTCCTTCCGGTTTCCTTCGCGGAACACACTCATGGCGAGGTAACGCACGCATGTCAGGGTCCAGGCCCCAAGCACCACTGATCGACGCCGAGGAGGACCTGGTCGCGACACCGCCCGTCGCCGCCGCCCGCCGGCGGCTGCGGGCCGTCCACCCGGCGCTCGTGCTGGCCGGGATCGTGCTCGCCGCGCTCAACATGCGGGCGGCGCTGGCCGGGGTCTCACCGCTGCTCGGCGAGATCGGCGCGCACTTCCACCTGGCCGCGACCGCCAGCAGTCTGGTGACCACGATCCCGCTGATCTTCATGGGTCTGGGCTCGATCGTCGCGCCGAGGCTGGCCCGGCGGTGGGGTACCGAAGCGGCGCTGTGCGCGGCGCTGGTGGCGCTGTGCGGCGGCATCGCGCTGCGGATCGCGCCGCCGGTGGTGGCACTGTTCGCCGGGTGTGCGGTGGTCGGCTCCTCCATAGCCCTGCTGAACGTGCTGATGCCGGGGCTGATCAAGCGGGACTTCCCCGATCGGGCCGCGGGTATGACGGCGCTGTATTCGACGGCGATGATCCTGGGCGCCACGGTCTCCGCCGCCTCCGCGGTCCCGCTGGAGAACGCACTCGGCAGCTGGCAGGGAGCGCTGGTCTCCTGGTCGCTGCTGGCCGCCGTCGCCGCGGTGGCCTGGATCCCGCAGGCGCTCATGGCCCGCCGTGGCACCCGGCACGGCGCCGCCGCGGCCATGTCCGTACACCAGGCCGAGGCGGGGCCGAGGTTGAGCCGCTCGCCACTGGCCTGGCAGGTCACGCTCTTCATGGGCTCGCAGTCGCTGATCGCGTACGTGGTCATCGCCTGGATGCCGACCGTCTTCACCGACCACGGCATGGGCAAGGGCGAGGCGGGGCTGGTCTTCGCCTTCAGCACGCTGGTGCAGATGGTCGGGTCGTTCGTGGTGCCGATGCTGGCGGGACGGATGCGGCGGCAGCGCCTGCTGGGGGTGGCCGTCTCCGCGCTGATGGCCTGTGGCGTCGCCGGTCTGCTGCTGGCACCGGTGGCGGGCGCATGGCTGTGGGCCGCCCTTCTGGGCATCGGCCAGGGCGGCGCGCTGGGGCTGGCCCTGACGATGATGGTCCTGCGCTCGGGCGACGCGCACACCGCCGCCCGGCTGTCCGGCATGGCCCAGACGGGCGGCTACCTGCTCGCCGCCGCCGGGCCGCTGGCCCTTGGCGCCGTCCATCAGGCCACCGGCGGCTGGACGGTTCCCCTCGTGCTGCTGCTCGGGGTCTGCGCCGGTCTGGCGCTGCTGGGCATGGGCGCGGGGCGCGACCGCAGGATCGGGGACGCGGGCGGGGCGTAGCGCTACGGGGGCGTAGGAAGTAGGGGCGTAGGGCGTAGTGCGTGGTGCCCGTGCCCGGTGGCAGCGCGTGTGGGCGCCTGTGGACGCTGGGCCGCCCGTGGCCGCCTGTGGACGCCTGTGGGCATGTGCACGCTATGCGTGGCTCTGCGGGCACTCACGCGGGCGCCTGTGTGCGCGCCCCATGACGAGGGGGTGAACGATCTACGTCGTCGGCAACGATCCGGGGGTGGCCCCCGCCCCGCCGTACGGCCGTGGCCTACCGTGCCCCCCATGAGCGACGTTCAGCACCCCGCCCGCCGCCCAGGCCCGCGGCTCTCCCGCACCGGCTGGCTCATCGTTGTCGCCGTCCTGGCCGCCCTGGCCGTCCTGGCCGTGCTGCTCGTGCCGCGGTTGCTGCGCGGGCCGGGGGGCGAGGAGAAGCTGACGGTGCCGGAGGGGCAGCGGGCCACCCAGGTCTACGCCGCCGTCGACAAGGCGCTGCGGCTGCCCAGCGGCTCCACCGCGAAGGCCGCCAAGAGCGCGAAGCTCCCGCTGCCCGACGCGGCACAGGGCAATCCGGAGGGCTACCTCTTCCCGGCGACCTATCCGATCCACTCGGACACCACGCCGACGTCACTGCTCTCGTACATGGTCAAGACCGCCAATCAGCGGCTGACCGCGGACAAGATCACCTCCTACCGCACGGTCGTGATCGCCAGCATCGTGCAGGCCGAGGCCGACCGGCCGGCCGATATGGGCAAGGTCGCCCGGGTCATCGACAACCGGATCGCCCGGCACATGCCACTGCAGATGGATTCGACGATCAACTACGCACTGGGCCGCAGCACGCTCAACACCAGCCACGCCGACACCAGGACCAACAGCCCGTACAACACCTACAAGCACGAGGGCCTGCCACCCACCCCGATCGACAACCCCGGGGCGGACGCGCTCAAGGCGGCCGGCGCGCCGCCCGCGGGCGACTGGCTGTACTTCGTCACCGTCAAGCCGGGCGACACCCGCTTCACCGCTGACTACCAGGAGCATCTGCGCAACGTGCGGGAGTTCAACGCCCAGCAGAAGAACGGTGCCGGCGGCGGGGGCGGCGCGTAGGACGCGTCGGTCGGGCACGGTCAGGACAGCGCAGGCGGGGCGATGGGGCCGCGACGGTCCGAGGCCACCTGGCGCGCCCAGGGCCACCCGGAGGCGGCCCTAGGCCGTTTCGTTCGGATCATCGGATCGTTGGTCCGGGTATGCCGTTGACTGACGCGCAGTGGGCGCGGATCGAGCCGTTACTCCCGGACCGGACTCCGAAGCGGGGCGGTCGGTGGCGCGATCACCGTGAGGTGATCGACGCGATCGCCTGGAAGTTCCAGACCGGGTCTCAGTGGGTGCACCTGCCCGAGAAGTACGGCAATTGGCGGGGCGTCTACAACCGGCTGCGGATGTGGGCCGTGGACGGCACCTGGGAGCGGGTATTCACCGCGTTGATGGCTCAGGCGGACGCGGACGAGGACCTGAACTGGGCAGTCTCGGTGGACTCCACGATCGTGCGCGCTCACCAGCACGCCGCCGGGGCCCGCAAAAAGGGGCCCCGACCGGCGAACCGACAGACCACGCCATCGGCCGGTCCCGCGGCGGGCTGACCACAAAGATTCACCTCGCCGCCGATGGCAACTGCCGCCCCCTCGCGTTCGTTCTCACCGCCGGACAAGCCGGAGACGCTCCCGCCTTCCCGCAGGTCATGGCCCGCTTGCGTGTGCCCCGCCACCGCGGACGACCTCGCACCAGGCCGGACGTGGTCCTGGCCGACAAGGCGTACTCCTCACGCGCCATCCGCGAGCACCTGAGCAAGCGTGGCATCCGGGCGGTGATCCCCATCCCTGCCGACCAGCGGAGCCACCGTCTACGCCGAGGCAGCCAGGGCGGCCGGCCACCCGCCTTCGACCGCGAGACATACAAGCAACGCAACACGGTCGAACGATGCATCAACCGCTTGAAGCAATGGCGCGGCATCGCCACCCGCTACGAGAAGACCGCGGCCATTTACCTGGCCGGCCTGCACGTCGCAGGCATCTTTCACTGGTCCGCCCAGTGATCCAAACGAAACTGCCTAGGTGTGCTGACCGGCCGTGATTCTTCACCGGCAGGCTCTAAGCGGGGTCCGGCCTCCCCGGCCCCACCGGACCGAGGAAGCCGGACCGGGCCCACCGGATCGATCGGCTCTACTCCTCTCTACTCCTCGCCTGCCAGGGTCAGTGCCTTCAGCCGGCGGCCCGCGTACCAGGTCGCGAGAACCGTGAGGGCGACCAACAGGCATATTGCGAGGGGCAGTTGGACATCGGAGGTGATCGCGCCGTCCGCGGCCGTGTGCTGGCCGACCGCCAGCGCCCACTGCTGGATGCTGAGGGTCTTCGCGCCCGGGACGAGGGTGCCGACGAAGGCCTCCCAGACCAGGGCGTAGACCAGGCCGAAGACCACGGCGTGCCGGGTGATCGTGCCGAAGAGCAGGAAGAGCGCGCTGTAGGCGACCGAGGCGATGGCCGCCGCTACCGCGTACCCCACCGCTATCTGCTGGCTGTTGCCGTTGAGCAGGAAGCCGGCGAGCAGGACGGGCACTGCGGAGAAGGCGACCGTGACGCCTATGGCGACCAGGAGTTTGGTGAAGATGATCGTCGGCCGGGGGACCGGCTTGGCCAGGAGATAGACCACCGAGCCGTCGTCGATCTCCGGTCCGATGGCACCCGTACCGGCGATGACACCGATCAACGGCACCATCGTCCCCAGCGCGAAGCCGCCCAGGATGCCGCCGGCGGTGGAGTCGTCGGCTCCGGTCAACGTACGGACGGCCACCGCGATGACCACCAGAAGAGTGGGCAGCGCGAAGAGGATCAGGGCCCGCCGCCGGCCGAGCAGCGCGCGGTAGGTGAGCCTGGCGACGGTCGGGTGGAACAGCGTGGCCCTGGGCCCGGCGGGCGCCGGCGGGGCCGTCGGAGTGGTCGTGGACATGCCTCGGGGCTCCTTTCTGGCCTCAGGCCGCGACGAGGTAGGAGAAGACGGATTCCAGCGATTCATCGGAGGGCGAGACCGTCAGCAGGCGGATGCCGTGGTCCCGGGCGACCCGTGGCAGGAGTTCGGTGAAGCGGCCGAAGTCGACCGCCTGGATGCGCAGCGCGCCCTCGGTGAGGTCGACCTCGATCCCGGACGTCGAGGGATCGGCGATCAGCGCCCCGGCCAGCGCCCGGTCGTTGTCGGACCGGACGAGGTAGCGGTGCGGCCGGTCGGTCATCAGCCGGCGGATCTTGCGGAAGTCGCCGGACGCGGCATGCCGGCCGGCCACCACCACCTCGATGTGCGAGGCGAGTTGCTCGACCTCTTCGAGGATGTGCGAGGAGAACAGAACCGTGCGGCCCTGGTCGCCCATCCGCCGCAGCAGCTCCATCAGCTGCATCCGCTGGCGCGGATCCATGCCGTTGAAGGGCTCGTCGAGCAGCAGCACGGAGGGGTCGTGGACGAGCGCGGAGGCCATCTTGACGCGCTGCCGCATGCCCTTGCTGTACGTCGAGATCTTGCGGTCCTGGGCGTACTCCATCTCGACGGTGGCCAGCGCCCTGGCCGCCTCCGCCCGGCCGAGGCCGTGCAACTCCGCGTTGGCGACGACGAATTCGCGCCCGGTCAGGAAGTCGTACATCGCCTCGCGCTCGGGGACGATGCCGATGTGGCGGTAGATACCGGCGTTGCGCCAGATCGTCGTCCCGTCGAGGGTGACGGAGCCGTTGGAGGGGGCGAGGAAGCCGCCCATCATGTTGATGAGGGTGGACTTGCCGGCGCCGTTGGGGCCGAGCAGGCCGGTGACGCCGGGGCCGATGGTCATGGTGATGTCGTTGACGGCGACGACATTGCCGAACCAGCGGGAGACGTGGTCGATGGTGACAGTGCTCATGGGCGCGGCCCATTCCTTCGAGGGGTGGTGGTGGGCGACGGGCGGGCGGTCACAGTCCGGCCTTCCGGTAGCGACGCATCAGCAGGGCATAGCTGCCGGCGATGACGATCAGCGTGACGAGGAGGTAGACGAACCCGGCACCGGTCGTCGGCGCGAGACTGTTGGGGAAGGAACTGGTGCCGCCGAGGAAGGACGACTGCACCCCGTCGATGAGCGTGATGGGGGAGAACAGCCCCAGCCAGCCCACGGCGGACTCGTTGCCCTGGACGAAGGCGATTCCCTGGACCGCGCTCACCGCACCGTACGGGATGGTGAGGACGGCGATCACGGCGGCGACACCGAAGCCGCGGCGCGGTGTGAGCGCGGAGATGACCAGGCCTATCCCGGCGAACAGCAGGGAGAGCAGGAGTACGGAGACGAGCCCCTGCGCCAGCCCCTTGGTCTGGTCGAGGAAGTCCATCTTCGCCAGCAGCGCCCCGGCGTAGAGGACCAGCAGCGGCGTCGCGGTGAGGATGAACAGGGCGCTCGCCATGGCCGCGAACTTCGACGCCACATAGTCGCCCCGCTCGATCGGGCGGGAGAAGTACAGCGGTACGGACTTGAAGCGCAGATCGCGTGAGACGGACTGCGGCGCCTGGGAGGCGAGATAGAGGCCGATGACGGCCTGGAGGAAGATGGCGTAGCGGGTGTAGCCGACCGGGAGGCTGGCGGCCTTGGTGAACACCGCCACCGCGACCATGATCGCGGCGGGCAGGCACATCACGGCGAAGAGCAGCATCGGCAGCACCTTGCTCTTGGCCGAACGGCCCAGGCCGTAGGCGCCGCGCAGGCTCTGCGAGAACAGCGACCGGCGGGCGTAGGCACGCCCCAGCCGCGGGCCGTCGTAGTGGCGGTAGCCGATGTTGTGGATATAGGCGCCGCCTGGCGTGGCGGATACCGAGGTCGTGGGCTCAGGCGACATCGTGGGCGCCTCCGTCCTGGGGGGCGTACGGGGCGCTGAGCGCGCCTGCGGGGACGGCTTCGGGGGCGGCGTGCGCCGCGTCCGCGTCGCGGAAGACCTCGGCGATCTGGTGGCGGCGCTGTTCCATCCGGACCAGGCCCAGCCCGAGTCCGGCGACGGTGTCCCGCACCAGGTCGTAGGTCTCCTCGCCGGCCGCCTCGACGAACAGCAGATGGCCGGGGGAGGCGAGTCCCTCGGCACCGGCGCTGCGGGTGGTCACCGCAACCCCGGCGCCGGCCAGTGCGCCGCGCAGGGCCTCGGTGCCGTCCGGATGGGCGTCGGTGTCCGTGACCTCGACCACCAGCGAGGTCGTGACCTGCGTGAACTCATCGGTGGAGGAGGAACGCAGCAGCTTGCCGCCATCGATGACGACGACGTGGTCGCAGGTGCGCTCCAGCTCGCCGAGGAGGTGGGAGGTCACCAGGACGGAGATGCCGAAGTCGCTGTGGACGCGCCGGATCAGGCCGAGCATCTCGTCCCGGCCGGCCGGGTCGAGGCCGTTGGTGGGCTCGTCGAGGAAGACCAGCTGCGGGTCGTGCACCAGCGCCTGGGCGAGCTTCACCCGCTGCTTCATACCGGTCGAATAGCCGCCGATGGGGCGGTAGCGCTCCTCGTAGAGGCCGACGTGGCGCAGGGTGTCGGCGGTGCGCTCGCGGGCGGCGGTCGGCGGCAGGCCCGACATCCGGGCCATGTGCACGACGAATTCGGTGGCCGAGACATCCGGCGGCAGGCAGTCGTGTTCGGGCATATAGCCGACCCGCTCACGAATCGCGCTGCCGTCCTTGGTCACATCCAGGCCGAGGACATGCGCGGTCCCCTCGGTGGCCGGGGCCAGTCCGAGAAGGATCTTGATCAGGGTGGACTTGCCGGCGCCGTTGGCACCCACCAGGCCCGTTACGCCGGGGGCGATGTCAACGGAGAGCCGGTCCAAGGCGGTCACCCGCGGGAACCGCTTGCTCAGGCTTTCGGTCACGATCACAGTCACGTCATCGACGGTAGTGGCGTCCGCCACACCGGTCGTCAGCCCAGATGCTGGGATCTGCCTCCCCCTGCGGTATTACGGCCCGTAGGGGATCTCCTGCTTCGAGCGGTCCGGCGTCAGGGTTCGGAGGCCGCGGGACCGCCTGCCAGCTGCGACGCGGGGCGGAGACGGCGTCCGGGGCGGCGTCGGGGACGGGCCGAGGCCGGGGGAGGGCCGGGTCGGGCTCGGGCCGGGGCGAGCAGGGGCCGAGCCGGCGTGGGGCGACCGTCCGCGGTGGGCTGATTCCCTGGTCGGTGCGTGCGCACCCCTTGACGCAGCCGCCGGTCATTGTCACATTCATCAGTGTCAAGTTACGGGCACGTACCGCGATGAACTGCTCACGGACGGACGGTTGGCGATGGCCTCAGTCACCTCAGCGACCTCAGCAGCAGCCGGAGAACTCACCGCTGAGCTAAGGGGGTTCAGAGAGGTCCAGCGGCTCGCCTATGCCTGCGCGGAAGCCGTGGCCGCCCAGCTCAAGCCCGGGGTCACCGAGCGCGCGGCGGCGCGGATGCAGCGCGAATGGCTGCGCGAGCGCGGGGTGCGGGACTGGTTCCATCTGCCGTTCGCCTGGTTCGGCGACCGCACCGCCTTCGTCAACTTCCGCATACCGCTGCAGTTCTTCCCCACCAACCGGGAACTGGAACCGGGGATGGCCTTCATCCTCGACATGGCGCCGGTCCACAACGGCTTCACGGCCGACATCGGCTACTCCGGCTGCCTCGGCCTCAACCCCGTGCACGACCGGCTGCTCGCCGACCTCGAAGCCCACCGGGAGCTGATCCTGCGCGAAGTGCGCGAGCGGCGGCCGCTGCGGGAGATCTATGAGGACGTCGACCGGCTGATGGTGCGGCAGGGGTACGCGAACCGCCACCGTGCCTACCCCTTCGGCGTCATCGCGCACAAGATCGACCGGGTGAAGCAGCGCCGCTGGTCCCCCACTCTCTTCGGGTTCGGCACCCAGTCCCTCAAGGGGCTGGCCTCCGACGCCCTGCACGGCCACCGCGACGGCTGGTCCCCGCTGTGGAGCCCGTACACCTTCTCCGACCACCCGCCGCAGCCGGGGCTGTGGGCGGTCGAACCCCACCTCGGGTTCCGGGGCACGGGAGCGAAGTTCGAGGAGATCCTGGTCGTCACGGACTCCAAGGACCCGCAGGAGAGCGCCTTTTGGCTGGACGACGATCTGCCGCACGTGCGGCGCTGGCAGGAGGAGAAGGCCGCGTGAACACGGGAAGCGAACGGAACGAGGGCCGGGGTCAGCGACAGGTCCGGGGGCAGGAAAGCGCCCCAGGGCAGGGGTCGGGGCTCACCGGGGCGGTGGAACGCCGGGTGCGCACCGGCGGCGTCGAGCTGTGCGTCGCCGAGCTGGGGGATCCGGCGCAGCCCACGGTGATGCTGGTGCACGGCTACCCGGACAGCAAGGAGGTGTGGTCGGAGGTCGCCCGCGGCCTGGCCGACCGCTTCCACGTGGTGCTCTACGACGTCCGGGGCTGCGGCCGGTCCACCGCCCCGAAGCCGCTGCGCGGCGGTTTCACCCTGGAGAAGCTGACGGACGACTTCCTGGCCGTCGCCGATGCCGTCAGCCCCGACCGGCCGGTCCACCTGGTGGGCCACGACTGGGGCTCCGTGCAGGCCTGGGAGTTCGCCACGGTGCGGCGCACGGAGGGCCGGATCGCCTCCTTCACCTCGATGTCGGGACCGTCCCTGGACCACTTCGGTCACTGGATCAAACAGCGGATGGCGCGCCCCACCCCCCGGCGGGCCGCCCAGCTCCTCAACCAGGGCGCCAAGTCCTGGTACGTCTACATGCTGCACACCCCCGTGCTGCCCGAGCTGGCCTGGAAGGGTCCACTCGGCAAACGCTGGCCGCGGATCCTGCAGCGGGTGGAGAAGGTACCGGGCGGCGACTACCCCACCGCGTCGCTGCCGGCCGACGCGGCGCACGGCGCCTGGCTCTACCGCGACAACGTCCGCGCCCGGCTCCGCCGCCCGCGCTCCGACGCCTATGCGCACTGTCCGGTCCAGCTCATCACCCCCACCGGCGACGCGTTCCTCTCGCAGCGGCTCTACGACGACCTGGAGCAGTGGGCGCCCCAGCTGGTACGCCGCACCCTCCCGGCCAAGCACTGGGTGCCCCGCACCCGTCCCGACCAGCTCGTTTCCTGGATCTCCGAATTCGTCACCGCCAAGGAAGAGGGTGATCCGGCAAAGCAGATCGCGGCGTCGGGCACCTACGCCGACCGGTTCGGCGGGCAGCTGGTGCTGGTGACCGGCGCGGCAAGCGGCATCGGCCGGGCGACGGCGTTCGCCTTCGCGGAGGCCGGCGCACGGATCATCGCCGTCGACCGGGACGCCGAGGGCGCTGCCCGGACCGCCGACATGTCCCGGCTGATCGGGGCCCCGCAGGCCTGGGCGGAGGTGGTCGACGTCGCCGACGAGGCGGCGATGGAGAAGCTCGCCGACAAGGTCGACGTCGAGTACGGCACCGTCGACATCCTGGTGAACAACGCCGGCGTGGGCCTGTCCGGCTCCTTCCTCGAGACCAGCACCGAGGACTGGAAGAAGGTGCTGGACGTCAATCTGTGGGGCGTCATCCACGGCTGCCGGACCTTCGGCAGGCGGATGGCGGACCGCGGGCAGGGCGGCCATATCGTCAACACCGCCTCGGCCGCCGCCTTCCAGCCGTCGAAGATGCTGCCCGCGTACAGCACGTCCAAGGCGGCGGTCCTGATGCTCAGCGAGTGTCTGCGCGCCGAGCTGGCCGGCCAGGGCATCGGCGTCTCGGCCATCTGCCCCGGACTGGTCAACACCGCAATCACCGCCAGCGCCCGTTTCGCCGGTGTCTCGGCCGAGGAGGAGAAGCGCCGCCAGGCCAAGGCCGCGCGGATGTACGGGCTGCGCAACTACCCACCGGAGAAGGTCGCCGACGCCATCCTGCGTGCGGTGGTCCGCAACCAGGCGGTGGTGCCGGTCACTCCGGAGGCACGCGGCGCCCATCTGCTGTCCCGCTTCGCCCCGCGTGCCCTGCGCGCCCTCGCCCGCATCGAGCCACGGCTGTAACAGCGGCCCGCCCGTCCCTGCCTCCGGACCCGCGCCCCCGCGGGTCCGGGGCCGGCCACGGGGCTCGCAGAAGGGCCAAGGCCCCCGAGAACGGATAGCTGCGCACGTCAGGAGTCGTGCATGAGGACCGCATACCCGCAGGAGAGCCAGCACCAGTACCACGCGGTCACGTCCCGCCCGGTGTCGCACAACGGACCGCGTCCCACCCGGCGTGAGCTGGGAGCGGCGATACCGCGGTGTCCGCGGCGGTCGTACCATCCCCCGCAGGAAGGGTCGCTGCGCACGGCCGTCGCCCACCTGGCGTCCTCCCTGGCCGCACCGGCCGCGGCGGGTGCGGTGGCCCGGTCGGCCGTCTCGTCGCGCGCGGCCATCTCGTGAGGAGCACCGCAGTGACCGAGCAGCCGCCGACGGCCGCACCCCGCACCGCCGAATACCGCATCGAGGACCTGGCCCACATCAGCGGCGCCACGGTCCGTACGATCCGCGCCTACCAGGACCGCGGGCTGCTTCCACGCCCCGAACGCCGCGGCCGCGCCAATGTCTACGGCGATGCCCATCTGGCTCGGCTGCGGCAGATCACCGATCTGCTCGACCGCGGCTACACCCTCGCCAGCATCAAGGAACTCCTCGAGGCCTGGGACGCCGGTCTCGACCTCGGCGGGGTCCTGGGGCTGGTCGCCGAGATCGACGGGCCCTGGACCGACGAGAAGGCATCCCGCATCAGCCGCGCCGATCTGAGCGCAGCCTTCGGGGGCGTCCCGGACGAGTCGGCGGTCGCCGAGGCCGTCGAACTGGGCGTCCTGGAACGTGTCCCCGGCCGGGACGACGAGTTCCTCGTGCCCAGCCCGCAGGAGCTCGCCGTCGCCGCCGAACTGCACTCCGCCGGCGTCCCGCTGCCCGCCATCTCTGGGCATCTTCGGGAGCTGCGCGGCCAGGTGGAGCACATCGCCGCCCGCTTCCTGGACTTCACCACCGAGCATGTCTTCCAACCGTTCCTGGACCACCCGCCCACCGATGCCGAGGCGGCGGAGGCCGCCGCCCTGGTACGCCGGCTGCGCCCGCTGGCCCAGCAGACCATCGACGCCGAACTCGCCCGTGCCATGCGCACCCTGGCAGCCCGCCATCTGCGCCGTCACCTCAACGGGGCGCTCCTGGAAGCGGAGCGGAGGTCCCCCGGGACGCCCGACGTCCGGTCGGTCGCGGACCCCCGTACCGCGACCGACTCGGAGACGGACTCCGAGGCAGTGGTGCTGCCCGCCGAGGCGGTGCGGGCCGTGCGGGCCCTGGTGGGCACGGAGAACACCGCCGCGTTCATCACCGCCGCCGCCCACCGCGAGGTGCAGGCCCGCACCATGGACGCACTGGTCTCCACCGAGCGCCCCACGGACACCCCCGAGGCATAGGGTCGCCCCGGTCGAAGAGGGAGCCCTGGGCCTGCCCGGCCGGGCCGGGAAGACGCGGACACCTCGGCCTCCCCGCGCCCGTTCCCACCCGCTCTTCAGTTGTCAAGAATCAGTCGAGCGCGACCGCTCCGCGCCCCAGGCCACTCGCCGTACCGACTCCATCACCCCACGGCATCCGGCAGCCAGTTGCCGTGGAAGCCATAGGGCACACGCTGCGGAAGATGGACTGTGGCGACGGGGTCGGCGGATATGTCCTCGGCGTCGAGCACGACCAGATCGCTGGTGTCGGTGGTGGCGTCATAGACGTAAGTGATCAGCCAGCCCGGACCTCCCGGACGGTCGTCGGCGGGCGCGAAGACCGCCTCACCCGGAGTGCGCCCCGCGGCGAAGTCGTGCCGGACAAGCGCGCCGGTCAGCAGGTCGTAGCGGAGAAGGGCGCCGGGTATCTGCCCGCTCCCGGGACCCTCGGCCGCTATGGCATGGCCGAAGCGGGCCGGCTGCCCGGTGAGCCGGTCGTCGACCCTGGGGAATTCGCAGAACTGGTCGTCGAGCTGTTCCTCGCTGACGGTGCCGGCGGCGAGATCGATCGTCCAGCGCCAGAGGAAGGGCGGGGTCCTGCCCCCGAAGTCGGCATAGCGGGAGACATGGAGAACGATGCGGTGATCGCCGTCGTCATGGGCGTTCAGCGCGTGGAAGACATAGCAGGGGTCGATGGGCAGCCAGCGGACCTCGCCATAGGGGTCGTCGCGACGCAGCACGCCCAGCCGGGCGCCGTACTCCGGATCCCAGCGGTACGGCATGCCGGGGCGGTTGCGGTCATGGACGAGCGGCAGGTCCATGAAGACGACATGCCCCTCGGTCAGATGGAAGTCATGCATCATCGTGTGCCCCGGGACATCGATGGGGCGGCTGATCACCAACTCCCCCGACGCATCGGCACGGTGATAGGTGAGATAGGGCGGGGTGGAGCCGCCATAGCCGAAGAAATGCAGCTCACCGGTCGTGGGGCAGGTCTTGGGGTGGGCGGTCATCTGAGTGGTGAGCCGGCCGTCGAAGTCATGGACGCCGATGGTCTCCAGCTCATGACCGGGCCGGCAGTCGATCTCATAGGGGAACGACGACTCGACCAGTGCGAGCGTGCGGCCGGCATGGCGGACGATGTGGGTATTGGCCACGCCCGCCGTCAGATCGCGGCGGCCCCGGGCGTCCAGGACGGGCGCACCGTCGGTGAAGGTGGAGGTGCGCACCCAGCGGTTGCGGTAGGAGACCGCCCGGCCGCCCTCCAGGCGCAGTCCGTGGACCATGCCGTCACCGAAGAACCAGTGCGGTGTGGCGGCGTCCCGTGGGTTGGGGCCGTTGCGCAGGAACCAGCCGCTGAGTTCGGGAGGGATCGTGCCGGTGACCGGGAGGTCGTAGGCGGTCAGCTCCTCCTTGACCGGCGCGAAGTTGCCCGCCATGTGCGGTGCGGGGGCGGTGGATTCGGTTGCGGTGGTGGGGGGTGTGGTGGTCATGACGCCAGGCCTTCCTGGATGTCGGTACGCACACTGGACTGCTGCAGGAATCGAGCCCTGGCTCGCTCCGGATAGCTGGAGGTGAAGCGGACGGGAAGCACGAACCCGGCGACCTGGATGACGACCGTGAAGGCCGTGTTCAACTCGTAGGCGGAGACGACTGCCTGAGCGGTCGCGGTAAGGGTGAAGGAGACCGCCCATGCCGCCGTGAGCACCACGTTGATGCGGCGGAAGAGCGGGGTGTGCCAGACCTCCGGCGGGGCCATACGGCGTGCGATCCCCATCGTGAAGGGCCGCTGCACAGCGATCGACACCCAGGCGATGAGAGCCAGCCAGCCCATCGAGAGCGAGCTGCCGTACATCTTGAGCCCGCTGTCGGACTGGGCGAAGGCCAGCACGCTGAGGCCCGCGAAGAAGACGATCGTGCCGTACTCCAGCAGGCGGTAGTCCAGCGACAGGCCGGCGGCGCGGTCGGCTATGAGCAGCACGACCGAAACCACCAGGCCGGCCAGCGCGCCCCACTGCCAGCCGAACGAGCCCACGCCCGCGAAGACCAGCCATGGGATGAAGCCGCGCAAGTAGTTCATGATTCCCCCGCTTTCGATCGCGACCGCACGCTTGGAGGTCCGGTCCGCCACATTCCAACTTCGACATGTCGAATTTAGAAGCTCCACCTTTGACATGTCAAGAGTGGAAGGTAAAGTGCGAACCATGAGCCTGAGACATGCGGTACTGGGCCTGCTGGCCGAATCCCCGGCGAGCGGCTACGACCTGATGAAGCTGTTCAACGCCTCGCTCTCGAACGTCTGGCCGGCCACGCAGAGTCAGGTGTACGGCGAGCTCACCAAGCTCACCACCGCCGGCCTCGTCGAGGTCGCCGCCCACGGCCCCCGTGGCCGCAAGGAGTACGCGATCACCGAGGAGGGCCTGGCGGAGCTGCGCCGCTGGCTCACCGACGTCCCGCCCGGCGGCCCCACGCGCGACGACAGCGTGCTCCGCGTCTTCTTCCTCGGCATCGTCACCCCGCTCGAAGCGCAGGCGTACCTGCTCCAGAAGGCCGAGGTCGCCGCCCGAGCCCACGCCACCTACGAGCAGATCGCTCAGAACACCGACTGGGACGAGGAAATGATCTCGGTACACGGGCGGATCGTCCTGGAGTACGGCCTGCGGATGACCGCTGCCCTCGAGGAGTGGGCCCGCTGGGCGGCCGAAGAGGTGACCAGCGCAAGGGCGACGAAGGCGAGCGAGCTCGCGCGCGGGAGGCACGAGGGGAAGCCGCGCGGGGAAGCCGCCGAGGAGGCGGAGTGACGCCGTTGTCCGGCCGCGAATTCAGGTGCCGTCGTCGCCTCCGCGCGGCACCCTGGAGACATGGACGACCAGCGCTCCGTGCGCATCTCGAAGTATCTGGCGAAGCATCTGCGCCATGAACCGGAGCGGATCGGCATCACCCTCGACGCCCAGGGCTGGGTGCCCGTGGAGGAACTCATAGCGGCGGCCGCGCACCATGGATTCCGCTTCTCCCGGGCGGAGTTGGAGTCGGTGGTGGCCGACAACGACAAGCAGCGCTATGCCATGCAGGACGGCCGGATACGCGCCAGCCAGGGCCATTCCGTGCGGGTCGACCTCGATCTGCCCCCGGCCGTACCACCCCCGTGCCTCTTCCACGGCACGGTGGCCCGCAACGTGGCCGCCATCCGGGACGAGGGGCTGCGGCCGATGTCGCGGCACGCCGTCCACCTCTCGCCCGACCGCGAAACCGCGACCCGGGTGGGTGCACGGCGCGGCAGGCCCGTGGTTCTGACCGTGGACGCGGCGGCGATGCACCGGGCCGGCCACGTCTTCCAGGTCAGCGCCAACGGGGTCTGGCTCACCAGCCGCGTCCCGGCCCGGTTCCTGCGCTTTCCGGGCTGAGCCCCGCATCCCCAGGCACACAGGCGCTCACAGTCCTGGCGCCCCCCACACCGGGAACCACCGCGCCAGGTCCTTCTCGATCGTCAGATCGTCCCCGAGCATCGCCCGCACCTGCAGCTCCAGGGGGTTGTCGCGCTTCTCGCCGCCCTCCTGCTTGGGCGCGAAGGGGTAGAACGTGCCTCGCTTGTAGAGGTAGACCAGCGCCAGCGACCGCTGCCGGGCATCGCGGAAGCCGAGCAGCGAGCACAGCAGCTGCGGCCCGAACCCCGCCTCCTCCAGGGAGGTGTTGACCGCGTGCAGGTCGTTGACCAGGCCCGCCAGGTCCTGTGGCGAGTGCCGTACGAGCAGCCACGTATATCCGTAGGAGTCCTGCGAGAACTCCACCGACCCGTCCAGCAGAGCCCGCGCCTCCTCCTGGATACGTGCGAACGCACCGCCCTCGACGCTCGCGAAGCACACCGATCCCACGCCGGTGGCCTCGAAATCGGCCGCGGCCTGGAGAGTCACCGCGGCCGACGGCAGTGCGAAGAGCTGGTCGAGATCGGGGCGTACCGGCTTGCTGCGGCCGAGGATGGCGTCCAGAAATCCCATGCGCGGCTTACTCCTTTCACTTCCGGCCCGTCACGGCCGCCCCAGCTGTGCCGCGATGCGTCCCAGCTGCTCCAGCCGCGCCTCCAGCGTCGGGTGCGAGGACAGCAGCCGGCTGAAGCTCTCCTTGTTGAACGCCGGGGCGAAGTAGAACGCGTTGAACGGCTGGGCCTTGCGCAGGTCCTCGGTCGGGATCCGCGCGATCTGGCCGGTGACCTTCGTGAGCGCGGCGGCCAGCGCCGACGGCCGGCCGGTGAGCAGCGCGGCGGCCCGGTCGGCGGACAGCTCGCGGTAGCGGGACAGCAGCCGGGTCAGCAGGAAGCTGATCGCGTAGACGGCCACGCTGACGGCGGTGACGATGAGCACGGCGATGGCCGCGTTCTGGTCGCGGTTGTTGCGGCCGACGCCGCTCCACAGGGCGGCCCGGGTGATGATGCCCGCCAGTACGCCGAGGAACGACGCGATGGTCATCACCGCGACATCGCGGTGGGCGACGTGGGAGAGCTCGTGTGCCAGCACCCCCTCCAGTTCCTCCGGCTCCAGCCGCCGCAACAGCCCCGTCGTGGCACAGACCATGGAGTTCTTCTGGTTACGTCCCGTCGCGAAGGCGTTCGGCACATCCGACTCGGCGATCGCGACCCGCGGCTTGGGCATATCGGCCAGCGCACACAGCCGGTCGACCGCGCCGTGCAGTTCGGGCGCCTGCTCCGGCGTGACCTCGCGCGCACCCATGCTGAACGCCGCGATCCGGTCGCTGAACCAGAACTGCGCGACGAACAGGCCGCCCGCGAGCAGCAGCACCACCACCCAGGCGCCCTTGAGCAGCACCACCAGCACGCTGACGACCACGACGTACAGCAGTCCGATGAAGAACATCGTCGTGACCATGCGCGAGGTGAGTCCGCGGTCCGGGGCGAATCGGGTCCGTGCCATGGCTCCTCCACAAACGCCGCACTTCGCGCAGTGCGGCGATCCGCCGGTGCACAGCGCCACACTGCGCACCGCACCCGCCGCACTGCGCCGTTGTCCCGATTCTCCCTCTTCGCGGCTATATAGGGGGTAAAGCTGAGGCCAGAGGCGGTCGGGCGCGTCGGGCCACCCGGAGGGCACCCGACGAGCGCGGTCCCCTACCTGGGCGCCCGGCCCGGCCCCGGAGCGGCCTACTTGCGCAGCTGCGCCAGGCCCTCCGTGGCGATCCGCTCGAAGACCGCGGTGTCGGCCGCGAAGAGCGAGTCGGCGATCGGCCAGTGGATCACCAGCTCGTCGAAGCCCAGCTCGGCATGCCGGCCCGCGAAGTCCACGAAGGCGTCCACGGAGTCCAGCGGACGGTCCGGGGTGAATCCGCTCAGCATGATCTTCTGCAGTTCACCGGCGTCCCTGCCCCCCTCGGCGCAGGCCTTGGCGAGCCGTTCGACCTGCCCTCGGACCGCCTGGAGCGACTCGTCCGAGGTCCCGCCCCCGTTGGAGACCTTGGGGTCGCCGGTCGTCACCCAGGCCTGGCCGTACCGGGCGGCCAGCTTGAGCCCGCGCGGCCCGGTGGCCGCCACCGCGAACGGCAGCCGGGGCCGCTGCACACAGCCGGGGATGTTGCGCGCCTCGTCCGCGGAGTAGTGCGTGCCCTCGTAGGAGACCGCGTCCTCGGTCAGCAGGCGGTCCAGAAGCAGCACGAACTCGGCGAAGCGGTCCGCCCGTTCCCGCGGCGACCAGGCCTCCTGGCCGAGCGCGGTGGCGTCGAAGCCGTTGCCGCCGGCTCCGATGCCCAGCGTGATCCGGCCGTCGCTGATGTCGTCGAGCGAGATCAGCTCCTTGGCGAGGGTGACCGGGTGCCGGAAGTTCGGCGAGGTGACGAGGGTGCCCAGCCGCATCCGCGAGGTCGCCGCCGCGGCGGCGGTCAGCGTCGGCAGGGCACCGAACCAGGTCTGGTCGCGGAAGGTCCGCCATGAGAGGTGGTCGTAGGTGTAGGCGGCGTGGAAGCCCAGCTCCTCGGCGCGCTGCCACTCCTCCCGCCCACCCTCGGACCAACGGCGGACGGGAAGTATCACGGTGCTCAGTCGCATGCCTCCGAGCGTACGGCGGCCCGCACGCTCGCAGCGATCCGCCTGCTTCCCCACCCGTACCACCCCCGTTCGCCCCCCTCGACCCGGACGTTCCGGGCTCATCCGCGCAACCCACCGCACGCCTGTGCGCAGCGGTACGGGAAGATGGGGCCGTGACTGATGCCCCCGCCACGCCGCCCCGGGCGCCCGGACCAGCCGTTGCACCCCGGCTGATCGCCACCGACCTCGACGGCACGCTGCTGCATGACGACAAGACGGTCTCCGACCGGACGATCGCCGCGCTCGCCGCCGCCGAGCGGGCCGGTATCGAGGTGTTCTTCGTCACCGGCCGCCCGGCCCGCTGGATGGGCCCGGTCAGCGACCATGTGCACGGTCACGGCCTGGCGATCTGCGCGAACGGCGCGGCCGTGGTCGATCTGCACCGCGGCGGCCGCATCGTCGAGGTCAACCCCCTGGCACGCACGGCCGCGCTCCAGGTCGTGGACGCGCTGCGCAGCGCCGCGCCCGGCACCTCGTTCGCGGTCGAGCGCACCAGCGGCATCCACTACGAGCCGCAGTATCCGCCGCTCCTGCTGGATCCCACCGCGTTCGTCGCGCCGGCGGAGAAGCTGCTGGCCGAGGACTTCGTGGCGCCTCTGGGCGGCACTGACGGCGCCGCCCCCGACTTCCCCGACCAGCCCGTGATCAAGTTGCTCGCGCACCACCCCGAGCTGGAGCCCGACGCCTTCCTGGCGCTGGCCCGTAAGGCCGCGGGCGATCTCGCGTCCTTCACCCGCTCCAGCCCGACCGCCCTGCTGGAGATCAGCGGCTCGGGCGTCAGCAAGGCCGGCACCCTCGCCCACTGCTGCGCGGAGCGCTGCATCACGCCGGACGAGGTCGTCGCCTTCGGGGACATGCCGAACGACCTAGAGATGCTGACCTGGGCCGGCACCTCGTACGCCATGGCCAACGCCCACCCGGAGGTACTGGCGGCCACCACGCACCGTACGGCGTCCAACAACGACGACGGCGTCGCGATGGTCATCGAGGAGATCCTCCAGGAACACGGCCGCCGGCCCTGACCGAGCACGGGCCGGACGGTTTCACGTGAAACATCCCGCGCGTGCAACGTCCGCCTCGACGAGGCGTGCCCTCACAGCGGCGCTTCCCACGTCACCATCGTCCCCGTTCCGTCCGTGCCGAGCCCCGGCCCGTACGTGCTGGAGCCGCCCAGCGAATCCGCACGCTTGGCGAGGTTCTTCAGGCCGCTGCGGCGGCCGCCGTCCGGGATGCCGATGCCGTCGTCGGCGACGGTCAGACGAACCCCCTCGGCACCGTCCGGCAGTCTGATCGTCGCGTCGACGACGACCTCGATCCGCGAGGCCTGAGCGTGCCGGAAGGCGTTCGACAGCGCCTCGCGCAGCGCGGCGATCAGGTTCTTGCCGGTCAGCTCGCCGACCCGCGAGTCGACCGCACCGACGAAGCTCGCCGACGGCTGGAAGCCGAGCGGTACGGCGGCGGTGCCGATCTCCCGCAGCACCCGGGTGCGCAGCCCGGACGGCGCCTCGGCCGGGCCCTGTTGGAGGGCGAAGATCGCGGTCCTGATCTCCTGGATGGTGACGTCCAGCTCGTCGACGGCCTTGCCGACGCCCTGCACCACCTCGGGGACGACGGATCTGCGCTGGGCGCCCTCCAGCATCATGCCCGTCGCGAACAGCCGCTGGATGACGAGATCGTGCAGGTCACGGGCGATCCGGTCGCGGTCCTGATAGACCGCGAGGCGCTCACGGTCGCGCTGGGCGTCGGCCAGCACCAGCGCCAGCGCGGCCTGCGCGGCGAACTGGGTGGCCAGCGTCCGCTCGGCGCCGGTGAACGGGCGGGCGCCCCGGGACCGCGGGGTGGCCAGCGTGCCGAGCACCCGGCCGCCGCTCTTGAGCGGCAGCATCATGCTCGGCCCGAAGCGGGGTGCGAGGGCCGTCACCATGCGCGGGTCGGTGGCCGAGTCGTCCACGAACACCGGCTCCCCGGCGAGGAGTTGTTCGGCCACCGGACTGTCGGGCGGAATCTGTGTCCCCATGATCCCGGCGGGTTCGTCGGCCGAGACCGCGACGATCTCCAGACCGCCCTCGTCGTCGGGCAGCAGCACGATGCCGGCCGCCGAGTCCGCCAGCTTCCGCGCCTGCTCGGCCACCACCGCGAGCGCATCGTCGACGTCGCTGCCGGCGAGAAGTTCGGTGGTCACCGCCACCGAACCGTCGATCCACCGCTCCCGCTGCCGGGTCGCCGCGTGCAGCCGGGCGTTGCCGATGGCGATACCGGCCTCGGTCGCGAGCACCCGCACCATGTGCAGGTCCTCCTCGCTGAACTCCCCGCCGCCGCGCTTCTCCGTCAGATAGAGATTGCCGAAGATCTCGCCCTGGACGCGGACCGGCACCCCCAGGAACGTCCGCATGGGCGGATGGCCCGGCGGGAATCCGGCCGAGCGGGAGTCCTGGGTGAGGTCGGCGAGGCGCAGCGGCTTGGGGTCGTGGATGAGTGCTCCGAGCAGGCCCTTGTGCCCGTCGGGCAGCGCACCGATCCGCTTGTGCTCCTGCGCGGTCACGCCGTACGTCACGAAGTCCGACAGCCCCTCGCGGGCGTCGTCGATGATGCCGATGGCGGCGTAACGGGCATCGGCGAGCTCGGCGGCGGTCTCCACGATCCGATCGAGGGTGATGTGCAGGTCGAGGCCCGCGCCGACGGTGCGCATCGCCTCCAGCAGCTGCGGCACCCGGGCGGTCAGCTCGGACGACAGCCCCTGCAGGCTGCGGGTGGCCTCGGTGGCGGCGTCCATGGGATCGGGAGCCGGGCTGGCGTCACCGCGCCCGGCACCCATGGGGTCCGGGGGTGCGGATCCTGCCGTGGCTGCCATGCTCAAGAGCCTAATAAGGGGACATTTACGGAGCCATTTCTACGGAGCCGGCCATCGGCAGGGCCGCATCCACCGCCCGCTCGCGCTCCAGCATCCGCCGGAACGGGCCGTCGGCCGCCGCCAGCTCCGCGTATGCCCCGCACTGCACGACGCGTCCGTGATCCAGCACCAGCACCTCGTCGACGGCGTCGAGCCCGGTGAGCCGGTGGGTGATCAGCACCGTCGTACGGCCCTCGGTCGCGGCCAGCAGATCGGCGGTCAGCGCATCGGCGGTGGCCAGATCCAGATGCTCGGCGGGCTCGTCCAGAACGAGCACCGGGAATTCCGCGAGCAGCGCGCGGGCCAGGGCCAGCCGCTGCCGCTGGCCACCGGACAGCCGGGCGCCGTGCTCCCCGACCATGGTGTCCAGGCCGTCGGGCAGCCCGCGCACCCAGTCGGCGAGCCGCGCCCGGCCCAGGGCGTCCCAAAGGTCCTGGTCATCGGCGTCGCCCGGGTCAGCGCGCCGGTCCCGGCGGGCGAGCCTGAGGTTCTCCCGCAGCGAGCTGTCGAAGATGTGCGCGTCCTGCGCGCACAGCCCCACAAGCCGCCGCACCGCGTCGCCGTCCAGCGTCCGGGCGTCCGTCCCGCCCAGTGTGTACGCCCCCGACTCGGGGTCCAGGAAGCGCAGCAGCACCTGCGCCAGCGTGGTCTTGCCGGAACCGGACGGACCGACGACGGCGACCCGGCGGCCGGCCGTCAGGGTGAGGCCGACCCCGTCCAGCGCCGGCCGGGACGAGCCGCCGTGGCGCGCGGTCAGATCCCGTACGACCAGCGGGAACGGCGTCTCGGGGGCCGCCGCGGGCGCGGTCGGCTCGTGTACCGGCGCGGGGGCGTCCAGCACCTCGAAGACCCGCTCCGCGGCGTGCCGGGTGTGCTGCCGGTACTGCACCGCCAGCGGCAGCCCGGTCACCGCCTCGAACGCGGCGAGCGGGGTGAGCACGACGACCGCCAGCGCCACCCCCTCCAGTCGGCCCGCGTGCACGGCCTGGACGCCGACGACCGCGGCGGCGGCGACCGTCAGCCCGCACAGCAGCGCCGAGAGCCCGGCACCGGTCCCGGCCACGGCGGCCGAGCGGGAGGCGATCCGGGTCAGCTCCCGGTCGGCGCGCCGCACCGATTCCGTACGGGCCCTGAGCGCGCCGGCCACCGTCAACTCGGCGGTCCCGGTGAGCACCTCGACGACCCGGGTGGCGAGCCGGCCGCGGGCCGGCGCCAGCCGGCGCTCCGCCCGCCGGGCCAGCGCGCCCGAGAGCAGCGGCACCCCCGCCCCCGCGAGCAGCAGCCCGGCGGCGAGGATCGCCCCCGCCTCCGGCAGCAGCCAGCCGGTGAAGCCGACGGCACCCGCGCCGACCACGACCGCCGCCCCGACGGGCAGCAGCCACCGCAGGAAGTAGTCCTGCACCGCGTCGACATCGGCGACCAGCCGCGACAGCAGATCGCCGCGGCTGCGCTCCTTGAGCCCGGCCGGCGCCAGCCGCTCCAGCCGCTGAAAGACCGCGACGCGTACGTCGGCGAGCATCCGGAACACCGCGTCGTGGGCGACCAGCCGCTCGGCGTACCGGAAGACCGCGCGCCCGATGCCGAACGCCCTGGTCGCGGTCACCGCCACCATCAGATACAGCACCGGCGGCTGCTGCGCGGCCCGCGAGATCAGCCACCCGGAGGTCGCCATCAGGCCCACCGCGCTGGCCACAGCGAGGCTGCCCAGCAGCAGCGCCAGCCCGAACCGCGCCCGGCGGGCACGCGCCATCCGGCGCAGACGGGTGAGCGCGCCGCCGTGGGCGGCGTCCGCCCCGGCCTCGCCCGGGTACGCGGGATCGGCGGTCCCGACCGGGGCCGCGGCGGAGCCCGGGCCCCGGTCGCGGGCCGCGACCGCGCCCGGCACCGGTCCCGGCTCCACGGCGGCTGCCGGATCGGGCAGCCGCACGACCCGGTCCGCCACCGCCAGCAGCGCGGGCCGGTGGACCACGAGCAGCACCGTACGGCCGACCGCGAGCCGGCGGACCGCAGCGACGATCGCCTCCTCGGTCTCGCCGTCCAGATTCGCGGTGGGCTCGTCCAGGAGCAGGATCGGGCGGTCGGCGAGGAAGGCCCGGGCGAGCGCGAGGCGCTGACGCTGACCGGCGGAGAGCCCGGCGCCGGACTCGCCGAGCCGGGTCGCCGTGCCGTCGGGCAGCGCGTCGACGAAGTCCAGCGCCCCGGCGTCGGCGAGCGCGGTACGTACCGCGGCGTCGTCCGCGTCCGGCCGCGCCAGCCGTACGTTCTCGGCGATCGAGCCGGCGAACAGATGCGGGTGCTGCGGAACCCAGGCGATCCGCCGCCGCCAGCTGTCGGGGGCGAGGGAGGCGATGTCCTGGCCGTCGACCAGGGCCCGGCCCTCGGACGGCTCGGTGAAGCCGAGCAGCACGCTCAGCAGCGTGGTCTTGCCGGCGCCGGAGGGGCCGACCAGCGCGACGGTCTCGCCCGTCCGGACCTCGAACGAGGTCGCGGGAAGGGAGTCGGCGGCCCGCCCGGGGTGGCGTACCACCAGCTCCTCGACGGCGAGGGCGGTGCCCCGAGGAGCGGGCGCGGTGCCGGGCACCGGCAGCGGCGTCTGGAGCACCTCGAAGATCTCCTCGGCGGCCGCGAGCCCCTCGGCCGCGGCGTGGTACTGCGCGCCCACCTGTCGCAGCGGCAGATATGCCTCGGGCGCCAGCACCAGCACCATCAGCCCGGTGTAGAGGTCGAGTTCACCGTGCACCAGCCGCATCCCGATACCGACCGCGACCAGCGCGACCGAGATCGTGGCGAGCAGCTCCAGCGCGAAGGAGGAGAGGAAAGCGATCCGCAGGGAGCGCAGGGTCGCGCGGCGGTACTCGCTGGTGATGGTGCGGATGGCGGCGGCCTGGGCCTTGGCCCGGCCGAAGACCTTGAGGGTGGGCAGGCCCTCGACGACGTCGAGGAAGTGCCCGGAGAGCCGGGCGAGCAGCCGCCACTGGCGGTCCATCCGGGATTGGGTGGCCCAGCCGATCAAGATCATGAACAGCGGGATCAACGGGAGGGTGAGGACGATCGTCAGTGCCGATATCCAGTCGCCGGTGACGATCCGGGCGAGCACCGCGACGGGAACGACGACCGCCAACCCCAGCTGCGGCAGATAGCGCGAGAAGTAGTCGTCCAGGGCGTCGATACCGCGGGTGGCGAGAGTGGTGAGCTCGCCGGTGCGCAGCTCGGTGGCGCCGGCACGCGACGTGGCGGGCGCGCCGGGCCCGAGCTGCGCCGCCCGCTCGACCAGCCGCATCCGCAGCTCGGACTTCACCGCCGCGCCGGCGCGGTGCGCGGCCAGCTCGGTGAGCCAGGAGATCACACCGCGTCCGACGGAGACCGCGGCGAGCAGTGCCAACGGTGTGGTCAGGCCGCCGAGATCGAGGTCGCGCTGGAAGGCACCGACCACGATCTCGGCGATCAGCATCGCCTGGCCGACGACCAGGCCCGCTCCGGCAAGCCCGAGTACCACCACCGCGACAAGGAAGCCGCGGGTGGCGCGGGCGTATCGGAGCAGACGCGGGTCGACGGGTTTCACGTGAAACATTCCATCCTGCTGAGGCCGCCCGAGCAGCGGCCGCTCAGCTAGTGGGCATCGGCGATGTGCTGGGTGCCGATTCGCTTGCGGAACACCCAGTACGTCCACCCCTGGTAGAGCATCACGAGGGGCGCGGCGATCACCGCACACCAGGTCATGATCTTCAGGGTGTAAGGACTGGACGAGGCACTGCTGACCGTGAGACTCCAGCTCTCGTTCAGCGTCGACGGCATGACGTTCGGGAAGAGCGTCAGGAACAGCATGGCGACCGCCGCCGCGATGGTGACGCCGGAGAAGGCGAAGGCCCAGCCCTCGCGCCCGAGCTTGTTGGCCCCGAGCGCCGCGACCAGGGCTACCACCGCGACGATCATCGCGATCAGGCTGCTGCCATCACCCTTGTCGGCCTGGGTCCAGCTGAGGAAGCCGACCGCGAGCACGGCGGTGATCAGTCCGAGAACGGTCGCGGTCCTGCGCGCCCGCTCCCGGATGTCACCGACCGTCTTGAGCGAGGCGAACACCGCGCCGTGGAAGGTGAACAGCGTCAGCGTGACCAGGCCGCCGAGGATCGCATACGGGTTGAGCAGGTCGAGAAGGCTTCCGACGTACTCCTTGTGCGCATCGATCTTCACACCGCGCACGATGTTGCCGAACGCGACACCCCACAGCACCGCGGGCAGCAGCGAGGTCCAGAAGATCGCCTGCTCCCAGTTCCGCTGCCAGCGCTCCTCGTTCCGCTTGGCGCGGTACTCGAAGGCGACCCCGCGCACGATCAGGCAGACGAGGATGACCAGCATCGGGAGGTAGAAGCCGGAGAACAGGGTGGCGTACCACTCGGGGAAGGCGGCGAAGGTCGCACCGGCCGCGGAGAGCAGCCAGACCTCGTTGCCGTCCCAGACCGGCCCGATGGTGTTGATCAGTACGCGCTTCTCGCGGCGGTCGCGGGCGAGGAGCTTGGTCAGGACGCCGATCCCGAAGTCGAACCCTTCGAGGAAGAAGTACCCGGTCCACAGGAAGGCGATAAGGACGAACCAGACGTCGTGGAGTTGCACAGTCGCCTCCTAGTACGAGAAGGCCATCGGCCGGTCGGCGTCAGTGCTGTCGCCGCCGATCTTGGTGGGCGGGTTGAGGTCGGAGTCGGTGAGCTCCTGGGGTCCGGCCTTGATGTACTTCACCAGCAGCTTGACCTCGACCACGGCGAGGATCGCGTAGAGCGTGGTGAAGACGATCATGGAGGTGAGCACCTCGCCCTGCGAGACGCCCGGGGAGACCGCGTCCGAGGTGCGCAGCACGCCGTAGACCACCCAGGGCTGGCGGCCCATCTCGGTGAAGATCCAGCCCCACGAGTTCGCGAGGAGCGGGAAGCCGAGGGTGACGAAGGCGAGCGACCAGTACGCCTTGCTCAGCCGGGCACCGAGCACCTTGTTCTTGGTGAGCGCGAGCCGGGGTGGCTCCTCGTCCCCCGTGCGCAGCCCCGGCGCCAGCCAGAACTTCTTACGGGTGAGCCAGAGCCCGGCGAGCCCGAGGGCGAACGACGACATACCGAAGCCGATCATCCAGCGGAAGCCCCAGTAGGCGACCGGGATGTTGGGCCGGTAGTCGCCGGGCCCGAACTTCTGCTGCTCGGCCCTGTTGACGTCGTTGATGCCCGGGACCGGCGAGGAGAAGTCGTTGTGCGCGAGGAAGGAGAGCAGGCCGGGCACCTCGATGGCGACCTTGTTGTGGCCCTTGTCGACGTCGCCGTAGGCGAAGACCGAGAACGGCGCAGGCTTCTCCGTTTCCCACAGCGCCTCCGCGGCGGCCATCTTCATGGGCTGCTGCTTGAACATCACCTTGCCCAGCTCGTCGCCGCTCACCGCGGTGAGGATGCCGGATATGACCAGGGTGATCAGCCCGAGCCGCAGCGATGTCCGCATCACCTTGACGTGCTTCTTGCGCATCAGGTGGAACGCGGAGATGCCGACCATGAACGCGGCGCCGGTCAGGAAGGCCGCGGTCAGCGTGTGGAAGACCACGACCAGGGTGGTGTCCTGGGTCAGCACCTTCCAGAAGTCGGTGAGTTCGGCGCGCCCGTTGGCGGCGTTGTACTTGTAGCCGACCGGGTGCTGCATCCAGGAGTTCGCGGCGAGGATGAAGTACGCCGAGAGGATCGTGCCGATCGAGACCATCCACATGCAGAAGCAGTGGATCTTCTTGGGCAGCTTGTCCCATCCGAAGATCCACAGTCCGATGAAGGTGGACTCGAAGAAGAACGCGATGAGCGCCTCGAAGGCCAGCGGGGCACCGAAGACGTCGCCGACGAACCGCGAGTAGTCGGACCAGTTCATGCCGAACTGGAACTCCTGGACGATGCCGGTGACGACACCCATCGCGATATTGATCAGAAACAGCTTGCCCCAGAACTTGGTGGCCTTGAGGTACTTCTCCTTGCCCGTTCGCACCCATGCGGTCTCAAGTCCGGCCACCAGAGCGGCGAGGGAGATCGTCAGGGGGACGAACAGGAAGTGGTAGACGGTCGTGATGCCGAATTGCCATCGCGCCAGTGTCTCTGGCGCCAACGCCAGTTCCACGCCTTGCTCTCCTTACGTCGCCATTGCCCTAGGGGCAATGTCCCTTTTGCGTCACATAAAGCGGTACATACCGGGACGGGCTTGTGAACGCGTTCACATTCACAAGCATTATCTCCTATGGCCGAATCGCTACACCCATGGGGGTGCGTGACCGCGGTCACGCCCGATTCCATGGCGCATGAACGCTTCCGCCGAACCCGGCGGACGCGCCCGCGCACCCCTTCCCCAGGGCTTCAACATATTGTTGAATTCATCGCCATGAAGATCCGCATCACATGGCCCGCAGGGCAATTGACCGCCACCCTCGACGACACCCCGACCGCCGCGGCACTCATCGCCGCACTGCCGGTCGACTCCACCGCCCACACCTGGGGCGAAGAGGTCTACTTCGACACCGGACTCACCCCCGCGCTGGAGGCCGACGCCCGCCAGGTCGTCGAACCCGGCACGGTCGCCTTCTGGCCCCCGGGCAACGCCCTCGCGCTGCCCTACGGCCCCACGCCGATATCCGAGGGGGACAAGCCGCGCCTGGCCTCCCCCTGCAATGTGCTGGGCCGCATCGACGGCGACCCCCGCACGCTGGCCACCGTCCGCAGCGGCGACCCCATCCACGTCCAAAAAGCCTGAGGCCGCAGGTCAACGACCCACGGCCTCCCGCAAAGCCTTACGACGGCTTACAGCGCCTTGCGAAACTCCTCCGCGGCCTGCAGGAACAGATCCATCGCCGGCTTCTCGCCGATCGTGACCCGCACGCCCTCGCCGGGGAACGGGCGCACGACCACACCGGCCCGCTCACAGGCCGCCGCGAAGTCGGTCGTACGGTCCCCCAGCCGCAGCCAGACGAAGTTGGCCTGCGTCTCGGGGACCGTCCAGCCCTGCCCGAGCAGGCCGTCGACCACCCGTGCGCGATCGGCCACCAGCGTGTCGACCCGCTCCATCAGGGCCTGCTCGCTGCGCAGCGACGCCACCGCCGCCTCCTGTGCGAGCTGGCTCACCCCGAACGGCACCGCCGTCTTGCGCAGCGCGGCGGCCACCGGCTCGTGCGCCACCGCGAAGCCGACCCGCAGCCCTGCCAGGCCGTACGCCTTGGAGAAGGTGCGCAGCACACAGACGTTGGGACGGTCGCGGTAGAGGTCGATGCCGTCGGGCACCTCGGCGTCACGGATGAACTCGCGGTACGCCTCGTCCAGCACCACCAGCACATCGCTCGGCACCTGGTCCAGGAAGGACTCCAGCTCCGCACGGCGCACGACGGTGCCCGTGGGGTTGTTGGGGTTGCAGACGAAGATCAGCCGGGTCCGGTCGGTGATCGCCGCGAGCATCGCGTCCAGGTCGTGCACCTCGCCGGAGGTCAGCGGGATCTGCACCGGAGTGGCGCCGGAGATCTGGGTGACGATCGGGTACGCCTCGAACGACCGCCAGGCGTAGATCACTTCATCGCCGGGCCCGGCCGTCGACTGGACCAGCTGCTGGGCCACGCCCACCGATCCGGTCCCGGTCGCCAGGTGCTCCACCGGCACCGAGAACCGCTCGGACAGCTCCGCCATCAGGCCCGTGCAGGCCATGTCCGGGTAGCGGTTGAAGGAGCCGGCGGCGGTCACCGCCTGCTCCAGGACGCCCGGCAGCGGCGGATAGGGGTTCTCGTTGGAGGACAGCTTGTACGTCACCGGCCCACCGGTCGACGCCGGCCGGCCCGGCTTGTAGGTGGGGATACCGTCCAGCGCAGCGCGCAGCTTCGGGGTCTTCTCGCTCACCGCAGGTCCTCCTCGACCGTCCCGCTCCTCTTCAATACTGCACACCTTATGAGGATTGGCCCGTTCGGCGTCAGCCCCGACCGGGGCCCGGATCACCGCCCGCACCGCGTCCGCCCCCGCCCGGCGGTTCGAGGCGACCCCGCGCACAGCGTCCGGGGCGCGCTCCCCGAACCAGCGCGCGCCGGTGGCTCGCGCCGTGGCGCGCATCCCTCGTCAAGGTGACTTGAGACCGCTTCGAGACCTGAACCGATCGCCAGGCAAGGACGCCAGATCACCCCCCAAACGACCGACGATTACTCCAACTACCTTTACTTGATAGGCAGTTGACGCATCATCACCATGCAGAAACGTGCCTTTCCACCGTCTGCGTTCGAGCCCCGCGATTGGCCCTATCGAGCCCTACTATCGGCTCGCCATGACAGCAGCAGGGAAGCACCAGGTGAGCCGGTCGACCGGTCGCCGGCTGGGGCGGGCGGGCATCCGGGACGTGGCCGCCGCAGCCGGTGTGTCGATCACGACCGTCTCCGACGCGCTCAACGGCAAGGGCCGGCTTCCGGATGCCACCCGTAGCCACGTCCGCGAGGTGGCCGACCGGCTGGGCTACCGCCCGTCCGCAGCCGCCCGCACGCTCCGTACCGGCAAGTCAGGGCTCCTCGGCCTGACCGTGACCACGTACGGGGATGAACCTTTCACCTTCACCGAATTCGCGTACTTCGCGGAAATGGCCAGAGCCGCCACCTCCGCGGCCCTGGCCCGCGGCTACGCGCTGGTCATCCTCCCCGCGACCTCCCGCCACGACGTGTGGTCGAACGTCGCCCTGGACGGCACCGTCGTCATCGACCCCGCCGACGGGGACCCCGTCGTCACCGAGCTCGTCCGGCACGGCATCCCCGTCGTCTCCGACGGGCGCCCCGGCGGCACCCTGCCGGTCACCGGCTGGGTCGACAACGATCACGAAGCCGCCGTCCTCGGCCTGCTCGACCACCTCGCCGACGCCGGCGCCCGCCGCATCGGCCTGCTCACGGGCACCACCACCGACACCTACACCCGGCTGTCGACGACCGCCTATCTGAGCTGGTGCGAGCGGGTCGGCCAGGACCCGGTCTACGAGTCCTACCCGGCGCACGACCCGTGCGCGGGGGCCGTCGCCGCCGACCGGCTGCTGGCCCGCCCGGACCGGCCGGACGCCGTCTACGGGCTCTTCGACCCCAACGGCACCGACCTGCTCGCCGCCGCCCGGCGCTACGGCCTGCGGGTGCCGGAGGACCTGCTGCTGGTCTGCTGCAGCGAGTCCACCGTCTACGCCACCACCGAGCCGCCCATCACCACCCTGTCCCTCAAGCCGCGCCGCATCGGCACCGCCGTCGTCCAGATCCTCATCGACGCCATCGAAGGACTCGACAACGGGCGGCCCATCGAACAGGTGATACCGACCGATCTGATCGTGCGGACCTCGTCCCAGCGACGGTCCCCCAGGACGACGGTCAGCCCGCCACGGAAACCCGCAGGCGAGTGAGCGTGCTGCCATATACGGACGAGCGGGCGTTCCGGCCAATACCGGGCGCCTCGTCGGTCAGGAAAAAACTGGGCGATCACGGGAGAAAACAGCCGTGAACGGCGGGCTCCGCCGGATTGACCACCCCCGGGTGCGTCACAACCCGCGATCGGCATTCCTATGATGGGCGGACGACACCGCGGACCGCCGTCGACCAGGCAAAGGTCCGAGAGGTGCACGGCGGCGCAACGGTGGAGGGGTCGATGACTCAGGGGGCCAGTCAGGGACCCATGGTGTGGACCATGGGGGGACAAACTCCGGGGTCCGCTCCGTTGCCCGGAATGCCCTCCGGCATGTCCGCCGGTTCGCCCGTCCCGCCTGCCGGTCCGCCACTCCATCTGCCCGCCGGCCCGCCGGCCGCGCCCCCCGTGGTGCCGCCCGCGGCCCAGCCGGTCGAGCTGCCCGAGGAGTACACGCCGACCGCGCGCGATCTGCCGGTCATCACCCCGGGCCGCACCGACACCCTCATCGACCGCCCGGCCGTCGTCCCGGCGCCCGAGACGGCCGAGGACACCGACGCGCCCGAGGGAATGGGCCCGCTGTACGTCGTCGGCGATGTGCACGGCTACTACGACGAGCTGCGCGAGGCGCTGGCCGCCGAGGGCCTGATCGACGCCGACGGCAACTGGGCGGCCGGCAACGCCCGGCTCTGGTTCCTCGGCGACTTCACCGACCGCGGCCCGGACGGCATCGGCGTGATCGACCTGGTCATGCAGCTGTCCGCCCAGGCCGCGGCGGCCGGCGGCTACTGCAAGGCCCTGATGGGCAACCACGAGCTCCTGCTGCTGGGCGCCAAGCGGTTCGGCGACACCCCCGTGCAGTCCGGTGCCGGCACCGCCTCCTTCCAGGCGGCCTGGCTGCTGAACGGCGGCCAGAAGACCGATATGGACCGGCTGCAGGACCACCACCTCCAGTGGATGGCCCGGCTGGACGCCGTGATGGAGGAGGACGGGCATCTGCTCGTGCACTCCGACACCACCGCCTACCTCGACTACGGCGACTCCATCGAGGCCGTCAACGACAACGTCCACGACGTGCTCACCCGCAGCGAGGCCGACGAAGTCTGGGACCTGTTCCGCAAGTTCACCAAGCGCTTCGCCTTCCGCGACGAGTCCGGCTCGCAGGCCGTACGCGAGCTGCTGGACGCCTACGGCGGCGACCGCGTCGTCCACGGCCACAGCCCGATCCCGTATCTGCTGGGCGAGGTCGGCACGGAGGACAGCGAGGGCGACGGCATCGCCGTCGACGGTCCGCATGTCTACGCCGACGGTCTGGCCATCGCCATGGACGGCGGCATCACGATGGCCGGAAAGCTGCTGGTCGTTCAACTTCCGCTGACTGGCTGAGCGTTCCGGGGGCAGGTGTACGTCAAGCCTGGCGGCTGGTCGGCCGGGTCGGAATCGGGGGGCGGCACAGGCGGAATCCGGTCGTGGCATTACTCAATTTCCGCAAACTCTCTGTCACCCCATGCCGGAGTCGCTCTACCATCGGGCTATCCGTAGCAGGCTCTCCTCCGTTTCCGCCCACTGCCCGGCCAACGCCGGCCGTACGGCCCTACGGAGCATCGGGGGATGCACATGAACAGCGCTCCGCACCTGCTGAACGAGGATCGCGCGGAATTCACGCGGATCCTCGATGAAGCGCTGCGTACCGCCGAATACCGCCCGGACGACCCCACCGCCGCCGCGGGAAAACATCTGAGCACCGAGCAGTTGCGCACGATGGCGCTCAGCGCGACCACCGCCATCGCCGCCTGCGCGACGGCCGAATACCAGCGCTATGTGCAGCTCCGCGCCGAGTTGCGCGCGCCGGCGCCCGCATCGTCCGGCGCCGGCGTGAGCGGTGAGGAGCTGGGCGAGGCCGCCGACGGGGGGCTGGGACTGGCCACCGCCACGGCCATGGGCGAGGCCGAAACCACCGGTGCCGGGCTGGCCGCGATGATCACCGTCCTCGCCCCGGTCCTCGCGGGCATCGCCGCGGTCCTCTTCCTCCTCATCGGCTACGTCCTGCGCACCATCAGCCCCGACAAGTCCCTTGCGGAGCCGCTGATCAGCGTCGGCTGGATCTTCGCCGCGCTGGCCGCCGCCGGAGCCCTCGTCGCGATGGGCGGCCTGCTCATCACGGCGCTGCGCAACGGCCCGTCCGCCCGGTCCACCAGAGCCGACGAGCTGGGCGAGGCGCTGGACGACGCCCGCGAGGCCTGGCGGTGCGCCCTCCTGGAGCGCGGACTGCTGCCCTTTCTCCGTGAAGCGCTGGCCGATCCGGCGGCCGCCCCCGACGACGACCCGGTCCGCTACGTCCCGCGCCGCACCACGGCCCCCGAGAGCCGCATACCCACCCTCGGCTACACCCGCCCCGAATTCACCAGCCCCGACAGCGGCTCGTCGGGCCCCCGCCCCCGCTACTCCAGCCCGGACTTCACCAGCCCGGATTACGGGAGGCCGGATCACACGCCGGACTAGGGCGTGTCCGATGGGTCAGGCCCTGGGGCGCGTCTCTCCGATCCCCGTGGGCCTGCTGCGCCTGGCACCGGCCGCGTCCGTCGCGCTCGGGCTTCGGTAGGCCCGTTCCGCCGGCGAGCCCGAGGTCCATCGGCGTCGCTCAGCCAGTGAGGTCGGTCAGCAGCTCCCGGATGCGGGCCTGGATCTCGTCGCGGATCGGGCGGACCGCTGCCACACCCCGGCCTGCCGGGTCCTCCAACTTCCAGTCGAGATACCTCTTGCCGGGGAAGACCGGACAGGCGTCGCCGCAGCCCATGGTGATCACCACGTCGGACGCCTGCACCGTCTCGGCGGTCAGCACTTTCGGCGTCTCGGCCGAGAGATCGATGCCGACCTCGGCCATCGCCTGGACGACGGCCGGGTTGACGGTGTCGGCGGGGGCGGAACCGGCCGAGCGGACCTCCACCTCGCCCTGGGCGAGGTCGGCGAGGAAGGCGGCGGCCATCTGCGAGCGTCCGGCGTTGTGGACGCACACGAACAGCACCGACGGCTTGCGGGAGTCAGTCATGGACGCGCTCCTGGAGACCGGCCGGCACGGCGGCCGGGGTGGGGGTGTCGGGGAAGAGGCGGCGGGCGGCCAGGGCTACATGGACCAGTGCGATCAGTACCGGCACCTCGATGAGAGGGCCGACGACGCCGGCCAGGGCCTGGCCGGACGTTGCGCCGAAGGTCGCGATGGCGACGGCGATGGCGAGTTCGAAGTTGTTGCCGGCCGCGGTGAACGCCAGCGTCGTTGCCCTCGGGTAGGGCAGGCCGACGGCCTTGCCCAGCGCCATGGAACCGGCCCACATGAGCGCGAAGTACACCAGCAGCGGCAGTGCGATGCGCGCGACGTCCAGCGGGCGGGAGGTGATCGCGTCCCCTTGGAGGGCGAAGAGCACGACGATGGTGAACAGCAGCCCGTAGAGCGCGAAGGGGCCGATACGGGGGATCAGCTTCGTCTCGTACCAGGTGCGACCCTTGGTCTTCTCGCCCAGGCGGCGGGTGAGGAACCCGGCGGCCAGGGGGATGCCGAGGAAGATCAGCACACTGCGGGCGATCTCCCACACGCCGACGTTCAGTCCGGTCTGCTGCAGGCCGAGCCAGCCGGGCAGGACGGAGAGGTAGAACCACCCCAGCAGGCTGAACGCGAGGACCTGGAAGACGGAGTTCAGGGCCACCAGGACGGCAGCGGCTTCGCGGTCGCCGCAGGCCAGGTCGTTCCAGATGATGACCATCGCGATGCACCGGGCCAGCCCCACGATGATCAACCCGGTCCGGTACTCGGGCAGGTCGGGCAGGAAGAGCCAGGCGAGCGCGAACATCACGGCGGGGCCGGCGATCCAGTTGATCACCAGGGAGGGGATCAGCAGGCGGCGGTCCCGGGTGACGCTGTCCAGGCGGTCATAGCGGACCTTGGCCAGCACCGGATACATCATCACCAGCAGGCCCAGCGCGATCGGCAGGGAGACGCCGGTGACGGTCACTTCCGCCAGCGCGTCCCCCAGGCCCGGCACCGCGCGGCCCAGGACCAGGCCGGCGACCATGGCCAGCAGGATCCATACGGCCAGGAAGCGGTCAAGGAACGACAGCCGGGCCGCGACCGGCCCCGCAGCGCTGTTCCGCGTGGTCATGAGGCGGCCTCCGCGGGCGCCTCTGCGGGCGGGGAGAGGGCCAGGCCGGCGGGGCGGGTGAGGATGCCGGCCAACCGGTCGGTCATCTCGGGAAGCAGCCGGTAGTAGACCCAAGTCCCGCGGCGTTCGGAGTCGATCAGCCCGGCCTGCTTCAAGAGCTTGAGGTGGTGGGAGATCGTCGGCTGGGACAGGTCGAAGGCCGGCGTCAGATCACACACGCACACCTCGCCGCCGGCCCGGGAGGCGATCATCGACAGCAGTCGCAGCCGCACCGGATCGCCGAGGGCCTTGAAGACCTTCGCCAGCTCGCCGGCCTGATCCTCGTCCAGCGGCGCGGTCAGCAGCCCCGGGCAGCACTCCTGGGCCTGACCGAGCACCTCAAGCTCTTGATTCGACATACGTCTATGTTGACAAACTTCAATCCAAGGCGCAAGCTTGCATCGAAGGACGTCAATACAACGTGCCGAGGAGGCTGTGGTGTCCCGCGTTCAGCTCGCCCTCAGCGTTTCCGACCTCGACGCTTCGGTGGAGTTCTACGCCAAGCTCTTCGGCGTGGAGCCTGCCAAGCGCCGCCCGGGATACGCCAACTTCGCCATCGCCGAACCGCCGCTCAAACTCGTCCTGATCGAGGGCGAAGCCGACCAGGAGACCCGCCTGGACCACCTCGGCATCGAAATGGCCTCCACCGAGCAGGTCACCGCCGCCACCGACCGCCTCACGGAAGCCGGACTGGCGACGTTCACGGAGAACCACACCTCCTGCTGCTACGCCCTCCAGGACAAGGTCTGGGTCCACGGGCCCGGCAAGGAACCCTGGGAGGTCTACGTCGTCAAGGCCGACGCCGAGCAGATGGGCAACTCGCCCGCGCTCGCGGAGGATGCCTGCTGCGGCAGCGGGCAACACGAGATGGGACGGACCAACACGTCTGCTCCGCCCACCAGTTGACGCATCCAGAATCATCGAGGTCGATGCCCGGAGCCGGGTCGGCCCGGCGCAGGCCCATCCCGCGGAGGCACAGGACCCGTTCGCAAGAAGGCCGCGTCCGTGGCCGGCCGACACCCGGAGTTCAGACAGCGCACCGTAACGGCGGGGCCCTCTCTGGGCCTCCGCCATTACTCTCCGGCGCGGAAGTCAGTCCGCCAGCGGCAGATACACACGGTTGCCCGCGGCCGCGAACTCCTTGGACTTCTCCAGCATCCCCGCCTCGATCTCCTCCGGCGTCGCGTCAGCGTCGCCGCCGAACTGCTCCGTGATGCTCCTGCTGATCTTCATCGAGCAGAACTTCGGGCCGCACATCGAGCAGAAGTGGGCCGTCTTCGCCGGCTCCGCGGGCAACGTCTCGTCGTGGAACGCGCGTGCCGTGTCCGGGTCGAGGGCCAGGTTGAACTGGTCCTCCCAGCGGAACTCGAAGCGCGCGTCGGAGAGCGCGTCATCCCATTCCTGGGCTCCCGGGTGGCCCTTGGCCAGGTCCGCCGCATGGGCCGCGATCTTGTACGTGATGACGCCGGTCTTGACGTCGTCGCGGTCGGGCAGGCCCAGGTGCTCCTTGGGCGTGACGTAGCAGAGCATCGCGGTGCCCCACCAGGCGATCATCGCCGCGCCGATGCCGGAGGTGATGTGGTCGTAAGCGGGCGCGATGTCGGTGGTCAGCGGGCCGAGCGTGTAGAACGGCGCCTCTTCGCAGATCTCCTGCTGGAGGTCGATGTTCTCCTTGATCTTGTGCATCGGGACATGGCCCGGGCCCTCGATCATGGTCTGCACGCCGTGCCGCTTGGCGATGGTGTTCAGCTCGCCGAGCGTCCGCAGCTCGGCGAACTGCGCCTCGTCGTTGGCGTCCGCGATGGAGCCGGGGCGCAGTCCGTCACCGAGCGAGTAGGTGACGTCGTACGAGGCGAGGATCTCGCAGAGCTCCTCGAAGTGCGTGTACAGGAACGACTCCTGATGGTGCGCGAGGCACCAGGCGGCCATGATCGAGCCGCCTCGGGAGACGATGCCGGTCTTGCGGCGGGCCGTGAGCGGGACGTAGCGGAGCAGCACACCGGCGTGCACCGTCATGTAGTCGACGCCCTGCTCGGCCTGCTCGATGACGGTGTCCTTGTAGATCTCCCAGGTCAGCTCCTCGGCCTTGCCGTCGACCTTCTCCAGCGCCTGGTACAGGGGGACGGTGCCGATCGGGACGGGGGAGTTGCGCAGCACCCACTCGCGGGTGGTGTGGATGTTGCGTCCGGTGGACAGATCCATGACCGTGTCGGCGCCCCAGCGGGTCGCCCAGGTCATCTTCTCCACCTCCTCCTCGATGGAGGAGGTGACCGCCGAGTTACCGATGTTGGCGTTCACCTTCACCAGGAAGTTCTTGCCGATGATCATCGGCTCGATCTCCGGGTGGTTGACGTTGGACGGCAGCACGGCGCGGCCGGCCGCGATCTCGTCCCGTACGAACTCGGGCGTGACGTTCTCGCGGAGGGCGACGTACTCCATCTCCGCGGTGATCTCGCCGCGCCGGGCGTATGCGAGCTGGGTGACGGCGGCGCCGTTGCGGCCACGACGGGGCTGACGCGGACGGCCGGGGAAGACCGCGTCCAGGTTCTTGAGGCCACCGCGCGGTGAGGTGTGCTTGAGGCCGTCGTCCTCCGGCCGCATCGGGCGCCCCGCGTACTCCTCGGTGTCGCCGCGAGCGATGATCCAGTTCTCCCGCAGCGGCGCGAGGCCACGACGGACATCGGTTTCGATGTTGGGGTCGGTGTACGGCCCGGACGTGTCGTAGAGCGTCACGTGCTTGCCGTTGGTGAGGTGCACCCGCCGGACCGGGACCCGAAGATCCGGGCGCGATCCGGAGACATAGCCCTTGTGCCAGCCGATCTGCGGCTCGCCGCCGGCACCGTTTTCGTTTTCGGGCGTGCGTGCATCCTGCAGAGTCATGAGACCCAACTCCCTACGCCGGCATTACCCGGTAACAGGTTCGGCGGTCGACGCAGCGGCTTCCGTCCATCGACGTTTCACGTGAAACATCACTGGGACGAAGGTCAGCGCCCTCTCAGCCCGGTGCTCCGAGCTCCCGCGATTGCAAAGGTGGCACCACGGTAGCGGCCGACGTAGCGGGGTGAACAGGGGGCCCCATGAGTTGTTGCAATGATCTGTGGGTGAGCTCTCACGAATCCCACCACCATCCTGCCGCGCACTCGCACGGTCACGGACACGGCCCTGCCGCGCCCGTCTCGCGGCATCTGCGCAAGGTCATCGCGGCGGTGCTGATCCCGTTCGCCACCGCGGTCGCGGTCGGCCTGGTCGTGCTCTGGCCGGGCGGCGCACCGGGGCACAAACCATCCGGCGTCGGCTTCGACCAGCCCACCGAGCGGGCCAGAGTGGTGAAGGTGGCGGAGGTGAACTGCGCGGATGTCCATGCCGAGCAGCAGCCACAGCCACCGTCGCCGACGGGGCAGCCACCGGCCGGGGGAGCGGCACCGGACAAGCCCTGCCAGCAGGCGACCATCAAGGTCACCACGGGCGAGAACGCCGGGCGCACTTTCCAGACGGTGGTGACGCCGGACGCCCTGCGGCACTACACCACCGGGCAGGAGGTGGTGGTGTCGTACTCCCCCAAGGCACCCAGGGAACTGCAGTACTCGGTCACCGATGTCGACCGGTCTCTTCCGATGTGGGTGCTGGCAGGGATCTTCGCCATCGCCGTCGTGGTCGTCGGCCGGCTGCGCGGGGTGCTCGCGCTGGTCGCACTGGCGGCCAGCTTCGTCGTCCTGACGCTGTTCATCCTCCCGGCGATCCTGCAGGGCTCCAATCCGCTGGTGGTGGCCGTGGTGGGGGGCTCCGCGATCATGCTGATCGCCCTCTACCTGTGCCATGGGCTGACGGCCCGTACATCCGTGGCGGTACTCGGCACCCTCGCCTCGCTACTGCTGATCGCACTGCTCGGTTCGGTCTTCATCGGCTGGGCGCTGCTGACGGGCAATACGGACGACACGACCGGACTCGTGCACGGGCTCTACCCGAACATCGAGATCCGCGGTCTGCTCCTGGCGGGGATCATCATCGGGTCGCTGGGTGTGCTCGACGATGTGACGGTGACCCAGACCGCCGCGGTGTGGGAGCTGAAGGAGGCGGACCCGACGGCGGGCTGGCGCAAGCTCTACAGCGCGGCGATGCGGATCGGCCGCGACCACATCGCGTCCGTCGTCAACACTCTCGTCCTGGCCTACGCGGGTGCCGCGTTGCCGTTGCTTTTGCTGTTCTCGATCGCACAGAGCAGCGTCGGTACGGTCACCACGAGCGAGGTGGTGGCGGAGGAGATCGTCCGCACGCTGGTCGGCAGCATCGGCCTGGTCGCCTCGGTCCCGCTGACGACACTTCTGGCGGCGCTCGTCGTCTCGGCGGACCGCAAGAACGACGGCACACGCCGCGCGCCGGGGACAGCGGATTCAGGGTCAGGGAGTTCGGGGGCAGGGCGCACCGACGATGCGTCGCGCGGCCGGTCGGGACGGCGTGGAGGGCATGGCAGGCGACGCAAGCGGTAGCCGGTACGGGCATGCCGCGCGGGGCCCGGAGGCGCACGGCATGTGAAGTGACCGGCGGGACCGTATGGCGCCGGTGTGGACGGGGCGTTCGGGGCCGGGGTCAGCCCGCGGGCGCCTCCGTGAGGATCCGGTCCAGCACGGCCTCCAACGTGTCGCAGACCTCTTCCTTGCCGAGCGGCACGAGCCGGTCCGTACGGTCCAGGAAGGCGACCAGCGGCGCCGCGCTCACCCGGAACAGGGCGCGCTCGGCGCCTACTTGGAGGCTGATGAAGACATCGCTGAGATGCTCGGGCGAGGCCGGTTCGATCCGCACATCACCCTCACCGGACGGCCGGCTCAAGCCGTCCAGCAGCAGCTCACGCCCGAAGGCCCAGGTGACGGGCGCATCACCGGGCAGGTCGAAGGTGAGGCGGACGGCGTAGGGATCGGCGCTGTCGAAGTCCAGCTCCACCGGAATCCGGAACGCGAGCTCCTCGGAGACGACGAAGCTCATGATCACTTCTGCCTGAACTGTGTCGGTCATCAACCACTGCCCCGCACTTGATCGGAGATGGCCGGGAAACATCCCCCGTAGCCCTATTGCCGCCATCGTCGGCCACGTGCAGGCAGATCACAAGGAGTGAGTTTTCAGATACTGATAGAGAAGGCGAGTGTCGTTAGTGTCGCCTCCGCCATTTTTCGTAGTCGATCCGTAACGGACCGCAATCGGTGCAGTTCGTTGGCCGGAAGTGACACCGCCAACGTCGCCGCGGCCGCACCGACCTGGATGGGGATGGCCGAACACACCGTGCCCAGGGCATATTCCTGTCGCTCGAAGGCCGCCTGACCGCGACGCACCGTATCCAAACGGCGCAGCAAATCGTCCTCAGATCGCAGGGAAAAGGGCGTTATCGACTGCAGGGGATGCCGCGACAGATGCTCCTTCCTCGATGCCTCGTCAAGCTGCGCGAGCAGACACTGCCCGATCGCATGAGCGTGAGCGGTGGTACGAAAATCAACCCATTCCTCCACCGGAGGGCGATCCGGGTTGTCCGTGACCGCCACGACTTCCACTTCACCCTCCCGGTAGACGGCGAAGTAGACGGCGGCGCCCAGCTTCCGGCCCGCCACGGCCAGCGCTTCGGAGATCTGGGCCCGCTGCCGGCGCCTGGCCCCGGCCTGACCGATGGCCTCCGCCGCCGCACCGATGACGAAGACGCCGTTCTCGCGCTGCAGATAGCCCTCGTACGTCAGGGTCCGCAGCAGGTGATAGGTCGTCGGCAGCGGCAGTCCGGTTTCCCTGGCGAGTTGTTTGGCCGGCGCCCCATCGGCGTGTGTGCTCACCGCCTCCAGCAGCCGGAGCGCTCGCTGCACCGAACCGATCAAGGTGGGGTGTGAGGTGGATTCGCCGTTCACCATTGCCAACGCCAACCCCCAGATCCGCTCGCCGTGGGGCACGGGGGCCCCGGTCGCGGGACCCGCTCCCACAACCGCGCGCGTCTCCCAGGCTCCCGCGATGACGCCGGCCCGGCCTCGCCTCACTCGGTATTTTCCGGAACGTCACCATCCGGAAGACGCCTGCGATCCGCACTCTAACTCCGCCGATCGGGGCAGTAAGCCGAAAGCCAGAGGAGTTAACCCACCTGGCGCACTAGTTGGCGTACGGAGCCAGGGTCGGGCCGACATCCGAGATGCGGGGCCGCCGTCGAACGGAGTTCGGGCGGCGCGCGTCGGGCGGTGCGTCGGCACCGGCGGGGTCGTCCGGACGCAGTCGTCCGAACGGAGGGTGTGGCTTACCAGTCGCTCTTCGACGAGGACGACGACGAACCGTTGAACCTGCGGACGAGGTAGACGACTCCGGCAATGAGCGCCGCCGCGATGAGGAGCTTGAACAGCACGCTGATCAGGAACCCGAGCGCCGAGGCGAGAAATCCTCCGAAGACCACGATCAGGACGACGGGCACCACGACCCAGGTGACCCACCACGGAAGCCCTGCGAATATCCCCTTACCAGCCACTGCTCTGCCCTGCTTTCTGTCTGTAACGGTGTCTGTACCGCGCTATCTGTCCACCGCACTGTCTGTGCGCCGATGGGACCGTCCGCGCGCCGGGCCGCTGCCCGGCCGTCTCCGGTTCTCCCATCACCAACGATGCTAGGGCGCGGAGCACAGCCGTGGGGGCTTCGCAGCCCCGGTCCTCCCCTGAGCCTTCCCCTACGGGTATCGGGCTTCGACCCTTAGCTCTCAGGAGGAGAGAAGACCACCATCACCCTGAGATCCTCGCTGATGTGGTGGAACTTGTGGGGGACCCCGGCCGGCACATAGACCACGCTTCCGCGCGCCACCGGCTCCGTCTCCGCGCCGACGGTGATCGCTCCCCGGCCGCTGACCACGAAGTACACCTCATCCTGGGCGTGCGGCTGCTGCGGATCGATGCTGCCGGCGTCCAGCGCGTACAGCCCGACCGACATGTTGCGTTCCCTGATGAACTGCAGGTACGCGCCGTCGTTGGCGGCCCGCTCCGCTTCCAGTTCATCCAGCCTGAAGGCCTTCATGCCGTTCGCACCCCTTGATGGTTCACACTCGTCTGCGACGATCTCACCATGAAGCATTTTCTGGTCAAGACGATCGCCAACGCCGCGGCGCTTGCCGTGGCCATCTGGCTGCTCAAGGACATCACGCTCACCGGCGAGAACACCGGCCGCCAGGTACTGACCCTGATCCTCGTCGCGCTGATCTTCGGGTTGGTCAACTTCCTCGTCAAGCCCGTGGTGAAGCTGCTGTCCTTCCCCCTGTTCATCCTCACGCTCGGCCTGATCACGCTGGTCGTGAACGCGCTGATGCTGCTGCTGACATCCTGGCTCGCCGGCAAGGTCGACCTCGCCTTCCATGTGAACGGCTTCTGGACGGCCCTGCTCGGCGGCGTGATCATTTCCATCGTCTCCTGGGCGATGCATGTGATCCTTCCCGACGAGGACTGATCCTTGACCGCTGCGTTCCGCGTCTGCTTCGTCTGCACGGGCAACATCTGCCGTTCACCGATGGCGGAGTCCGTCTTCCGCGCCCACCTCGCGGAGGCCGGTCTCGACGCCCTGGTCGAGGTGGACAGCGCCGGTACCGGCGGCTGGCACGAGGGCGACGGAGCCGACCCACGCACGGTCGCCGTGCTGCGTGCGGGCGGCTACCCCTCTGCCCACACCGCCCGGCAGTTCCGTGCCTCCTGGTTCGACCGCCTCGACCTGGTCATCGCGCTCGACTCCGGGCATCTGCGCGAGCTGCGGCGGCTGGCCCCCACGCCCGACGCCGCCGCCAAGGTCCGCCTGCTGCGCTCCTACGCGGCCGACACCGCGGGTGATCTCGACGTACCCGACCCGTACTACGGCGGTTTCCCGGACTTCGAGGAGTGCCTGGAGATGATCGAGGCGGCGAGCGAGGGCCTGCTGGCAGCGGTCCGCACCGCAGTCACCGCCCGCACCGTCGTCCCGGCCCGCGCGCCCGGACACGACGACCGCCGCCCGGTGCAGGTCCCGCGCCACCCGCAGGAGAAGGAGGACGCATGACGGGCGACGGCACCCGCGTCGTACGAGCCGGGCTTCCGGAGCCGGAGGCCTTCGAGCCGGCCCTCCCCGGCCCGGTTTTCGCGGCCCACTTCCACCTGCCCGGCGACGCCGTCGGCCCCTACATGTACGGACGGGACGCCAATCCGACGTGGACCCGCCTGGAGCGGGCCATCAGCGAGCTCGAATCGCCGGACGAGAGCGCCCACACCGTCACCTTCGCGTCCGGGATGGCGGCGATCACCGCCGTCCTCTTCTCCCAGCTGCGCTCCGGCGACGCGGTGGTCCTGCCCAGCGACGGCTACCAGCTGCTGCCGGCCGTCCGCACCCGCCTGGAGAGCTACGGCATCGAGGTCCGTACGGCGCCCACGGCACATGACGCACAGCTCGACGTGCTGGACGGTGCCCGGCTGCTGTGGATCGAGACGCCCTCCAACCCCGGGCTCGATCTCTGCGACATCCGGCGGCTGGCCGACGCGGCGCACCGGCGCGGCGCCCTCGTCGCCGTCGACAACACCCTCGCCACCCCACTCGGCCAGCGCCCACTGGATCTCGGCGCGGACTTCTCGGTCGCCAGCGGCACCAAGGCGCTGACCGGCCACGGCGATGTCCTGCTGGGGTATGCCAGCACCCGCGATGCCGCGCTGGCCGAGTCCGTACGACTGTGGCGCAAGACCGTGGGCGCGATCCCGGGCCCCATGGAGAGCTGGCTCGCGCATCGCTCACTCGCCACCCTCGCACTGCGCGTCCGCCAGCAATCGGCCGGCGCCCTGACGCTTGCCACGGCGCTGGCCGGCCGCCCCGAGGTCACCGGCCTGCGCCACCCCGGACTGCCGTCCGACCCGTCCCACCGCCTCGCCGTCCAGCAGATGCGCCCTGGCCGCTTCGGCTCCGTGGTCTCGTTCGTACTGCCGGACAAGGCGCACGCGGAGCGGTTCCTGTCCGCGTTGACCTTGGTCGACGACGCGACGAGCTTCGGGGGCGTTCGGTCCAGCGCCGAGCGACGCGCCCGCTGGGGCGGCGACGCCGTGCCCGAGGGCTTCATTCGTCTGTCGGTCGGCGTCGAGGAACCGGAGGACCTGGTCGCGGACGTCCTCCAGGCACTGGATGTCGCGGCGCTCGAGGCCTCGCAGAGCTGATTGGACGTAACTGGCCGGCAGGGTATCCCCCCTCGTCACCCTGCCGGCCGCGGCTCCGCGCGGACCAAGTCCACGTGTTTCACGTGAAACCAGCTGTTTCACGTGAAACGAACCGCTGAGACAAGGCTAGTTGACTGAGCGTCAGTGTCCAATCACGCTAGCGACACAGCCCTATCGACAAATTTATAGTTGGCCCGCGACCAGGCTTCCGAGGGCGCAGGAGGTACGCGATGGATCTGGCTCTGCTGCGTACCTTCGTCACGGTGCACCGAGCCGGCTCCTTCACCCGTGCCGCGGCGTTACTCGGCCTCTCCCAACCCGCGGTGACCAGCCAGATCCGGGCACTGGAACGCCAGTTGGGCCGCCCGCTCTTCCTGCGTTACGCCCGTGGCGTCACCCCCACCACCATCGGCGACGAGCTCGCCCACAAAGTGGCGCCGCACCTGGACGCGCTCACCGAGATCACCGAGACCGGCCTGGACCGGGACTCCGTGACCCGCACCCTCCATCTCGCCGGCCCCCCGGAGTTCCTCGCCGAGCGCGCGCTCCCCGCACTGACCCCGCTCATCGCCCAGGGCCTGTCCATACGCACCGCCTTCGGCGCCACCGACGAGCTGCTGACCGGTCTGGCCGCCGGCCACCACGATCTGACCGTCACCACCACCCGGCCGCGTGGCGGACTGCTCACCGCGACTCCGCTGTGCGACGAGGAGCATGTCCTGATCGCCGCACCGCGCTGGGCGGCCCAGTTGGGCGGCCCGGCGGTGCTGCAGGCCGGGGGCGTCCGCGTGCTGGACCCCGTACCGCTCGTGGAAGTCCATGAGAGCCTGCCGCTGATCGCCCGCTATTGGTCGGCGGTCTTCGACGCCAAGCCGGCGGCCTCCGCCGCCGTGATCGCGGCCGATCTCCGGGCGGTGCTGTCCTGTGTCACGGCCGGTGCCGGGCTCGCCGTGCTGCCTCGCTATCTGTGTGCCGAGGCACTGGACTGCGGAGAGGTCGTCGCGCTGCTCGACCCGCCGGTGCCCCCGCTGCGCACCTACTTCCTCGCCGTACGGACCGGGACGCTGGGCCTGCCGCATATCGCCCGGGCGCATGAGTCGCTGCTGTGGTCCGCCGTCGACTGGTGACGAAGGGGCAGGGGTTTCACCAGGCTGCGGTTGCGGCATCTGTCGACTATGACCGTACGGCCAGTCGTCAAACGCACCGCCCGCGCGATTCTGCTCGACGGCGCGGATCTTGTTCTGATCAAGCGCACCAAACCGGGCCGGGCCCCGTACTGGATCACCCCCGGCGGCGGGGTCGAGCCCGAGGACGCCACCGTCATCGACGCCCTCCACCGTGAGCTGGACGAAGAGCTGGGCGCGAAGATCAAGGACGTGGTGCCGGTCTTCGTCGACACCGTCGAGCACATCAGCGACGGCGGGGTGGACGGCGTGAAGGTACAGCACTTCTTCGTGTGCCGGCTCGACTCGATGGACCCCGCACGCCGCCACGGACCGGAGGTCGAGGAGCCCTGCGGGGACTACGAGATCGTGCGGGTGCCCTTCACCCGAGTCGGGATCGCCTCCGTCGAGGTCGTGCCGCTGTCACTGCGGCACTACCTCGACGGCAACATCGAAGGCGTACGGGCGATGCACGCCCCCGATCTGGGCTGAGCCCGCACGGCCGCACCGCCGCGCCCGCGGCGGATACGTCAGTCGTCGCGCCGGTCGAACCACCCGCGGAATTCGGGTTCGTCCTCCGCGGGGCGGCGCGGCTGGGCGCGCGCCAGCACCCGCTCGACCCGGTCGAGGAACTCGGCATTGAGCTCCTGCACGAAGTCCTCCCGGCCCGCGGCGCCCCGCGGCGCCGGGCCGGTGTCCTCGTGCAGCCCGCCCCGAAGGTGCTCGTTCTTGCGCTCCGCGCGCCGGAACGGCGATCGCTCGCCCGCCTCGGCCGCCGCGCCGAAGAAGTCGCCGCCCTTGCGCTTGAAGTCGTCCGTTCCCCAGGCCCGCGCCCCGCGCTGGTGCGCCGGGATCTTCTGCAGATGCGGAATGTGCTTGGCGCAGTGGATGTACGCCTCCTCGACCTCGACCGTGACCCACAGCTGGGCACGGCGGCCGGGGACCGGGTCGACCGGCAGACCGGCGTGGTGCGCCCGCATCTCGTCGTCCATCACGACCCGCGCCCGCCCGTTGACGTGCAGCCCGATGCGGTCACGGGTGAAGTCGACCATCAGCATGCCCAGGCGGGGGTTCTCCGAGATGTTGCCGATGGACGCCATGACACCGTTGCCGCGGTACTCCGGGTAGGCCAGCGTCCGTTCGTCGAGCACCTGGAGGAACCCGGGCGGCCCGGCCCGGAACGTCGCGTCGCAATCGCCGTGCCGGTCGGCCGTGGACAGGAAGAACATCTCCTGCCGGGACACGAACTCCTGCATACGGGCGTTGAGATGGTCCATGACCTGGTCCCGGTAGAAGCGGTCGGCGCGCTCGGTCGTACCAAGTCTCTGCTGCACCAAGTGCTCGCCGTCGCTTCCGGGGCGCGCCTGCGCGCGCATCCCCCACCCCTGGCCTGTCGGCTCGAATTCACCCTGTGCTGCCAAGACCTCAATCTCCTGCCGAGACCAGCTCTTCTATGGAGTCGTGCCGTATGCGGTCGGTCGGAATACCGACCCCCACCAAAGCGTCCACGCCGCTGCGGATCAACCCGGGCGGCCCGGAAAGATAGGCGTCGTACTCCCGGAACGGACCGTATTGCCGTACTGCGTCCGGAAGCTGACCGGTCTCACTGCTGGTCCCGCCACGGACCGCGGGCCCGGTGGCGACGACCGGGCGGACCGAGAGCCAGGGGTGGGTCTGTTCGAGGTTCAGCATGGTGTCGAGGTCGTAGAGGTCGTGATCGCTGCGGGCGCCGTAGAAGACCTCGACCGGGCGCCGGATGCCGTGTTCGGCGACGTCCTCGACCAGGGCCTTGATCGGGGCGATGCCGGTGCCACCGCCCACGCACAGCAGACCGTTGCGGGTGGTGTGGTCGACGGTCATCGTGCCGGCCGGGGCACCGAGCCGGATGACGTCACCGGGCCGTGCGCGGTGGACCATGGCGTTGGAGACCCAGCCGGCCGGGACAGCCTTCACGTGGAACGAGAGCAGGCCGTCCGAGCGCGGCGCGGAGGCGAAGGAGTAGTGCCGCCAGACCCGCGGCCACCAGGGGGTTTCGACGCTGGTGTACTGACCGGCGAGGAACGGGTAGGGCTGGTCGGGGCGGACCGTCACCACCGCGATCTCGGGCGTGCGCAGCTCGTGCGAGACCACCTCGGCCTGCCACCAGGGGGGCGCCACGGCCTCGTCCTCGGCAGCGGCGTCGATCATGATCTGTGAGATCGCGGTGTACGCGCGGACCCATGCGGCCTCGGTCTCCGGGCCCCAACTGGAGGTCGCATAGCGCGCGAGCGATCTGAGCAGGCATTCGCCGACCGCGGGGTAGTGGTCGGGCTGGGTGCCGTACTTGCGATGCCCGCGGCCGAGGTTCGACAGGTACGCGGTGAGCACTTCGCCGTTGTCGACGTGCTGGGCCGCGGTGAGCAGCGCCTTGAACAGCCGGTCGCGCTGGGTGTCCATCGAGGCGGGGAACAGCGCCCGCAGATCGGGGTGCTGGACGAAGAGCAGCGCGTAGAAGTACGAGGTGACCTTGTCCGCCACCGGCCCGATTTCGGCCATGGTGCGGCGGATGAGGATCGCGTCGGGAGAGGCCGGTGCTGCGTCGGAGGCCGAGGCTTCCAGAGTGTCGAGGGAGGGCTCCGGGGCAGGAGCGGCGGGGCGCTGAGGGGTGAAGACGGAAGGGGCGGGGGCCGTGTTCTGCGCGGCGGGGGCGCCGCCGGCGGGAGCTGCCGGGCGGCGTACCGGCTCGTGGACGGGTTCCGGCTCACGGCCCCGGGACGGCTCGCGTTCCTGGGCGGGCTCGGGCACGAGGTGCGGCGGGTCGAACGGAGACGAGGGAGCGCCGTACCCACGGCCCGCGGCGGCCTGCTCGGCATAGGGGGATGCGGCGGCCTGCTCGACATAAGGGGATGCGGTGGGCCGACGGCCCGTCTCGCGCCGCGGCTGAGGAACCTGCGGCGGCTCGGCCTCGCGTTCACGCGTGGCAGCGGTACCTACCGGCCGGATCGGATTGACCGGCCGCCTGGGTATCCGTTCCCGTTCATCCCGTTCACCGGGTTCGTACCGTTCGTTGGGTTCGTACCGCTCGCCGGAGTCTGCGCGTTGACCGCGGTCGTCGTGTGCTCCCCGGTCGTTCGGCTCGGGCCGGCCGTCCTGGCCCTGCTGATCCTGGACGTCTTGTCGCTCCTGCTGTTCTCCGGAGGGCTTCTTCGCCGGCGGATTGAACCAACCCCAACCGCCACTGTTACCGCCAGAAGAGCCGCCATCGGCCGACGTGGTGGTCGGAGCGTCCATGGTCTGCCTCGCCTCGAACGTCTTTCGGTTGACTTAGCACTTCCGCGGATCGGAACTGCCCGGAATTCCCCCGTCCTGCCCCGGAATTCTTAATCGACTCAAGCGATTCCGGCAACCCCCTCCAAAGCGGACAGATCTCACTCCCTTACGACAATGCGGAGCAGACGCCGCGTCAGCAGCATGCCAGCCCTGCCCATCACAACGGACAAACAGTCGGAAGTCCGGTCGTCACGGCCGCTTCACCGCTATGCTGACGAGCTTTGCCCGCGCTTAGTGACCCGCGGGAGCCCTCACCCCCGCCAAGCCGGACTCGACCATACCGGCAGTAGTTGAAACCACAAGACCTGATCTTGGAACACTCCGAACGGCCCCTCCGATAAGAGTGTTCCTCCCCACAGAGTGCATTTTCAGCACACACAGTGGTCGAATCCCCGGCAGAAAACTCGGAATTACCGGCCGGTACGCACCAGTTCGTATGCCTCGCGCAGATCGCGTCCCGCGTATGCATATAAGGCCAGGTCACTGACGTGGTGATCGGCATTCACGGCCACGGATCGGGGCACCGCCGCGAACAGTTCGGCGTCCGACTGCGAGTCGCCGTACGCCACGCAGTCGGCCCGGGTCAGCCCGTACCTCACACAGAGTTCATCCGCGATCCGCACCTTCGCCGCCGGCGAGAGGATGCCGGCCGGGTCCATCGGCTGCCGGATCGGCACCGCGGGCCAACGCGAGGCGTGCGCGGTGTCGGCCCCCCAGCCCACCAGCCGGTCGACGAAGAAGCTGGGCGAGAGGGAGATCACCGCGCACCGTTCACCCCGCGCTCGGATATCCGCCCAGACCTCCTGAATTCCGGCCAGCCAGGGCGCGCCGTCGAAGGCCGCGGCCACGTGGAGTTCGGTCAGCTCGGCGGCCCAGAGATCACATGCCCGCTGCGCGTACTGCAGCGGCGTCAGCTCCCCCGTCACGAAGCCGCGCTCCAACTCGGCGATCTCCCGGTCCAGCCCAAGCTGCCGGGAGATCTCGATGGCGGCCGCGGACCCGTGGAGCAGAGTCCCGTCCATGTCGAACAGATGCAGCGTGCCCATGGGGCGGAGCTTAGGGCCTGGGCGTGCTGGCCCATAGGACGGGCCCTGGGTGCCGTAGGGGAGCCGGCGCGGAGACCGTACTCAGGTGCGCGTAGGCGCGGATACTCCCGGCGGCAGATGTACGGCGGGGCCGCGGGCGCCACCGTGGACCGTATGCAGCAGCTTCGCCGGCCCGCCCGCCGGGCCCTCCTCGTCCTCCATGTCGCCGTATCCGTCAGCTGGCTCGGGCTCACTCTCGGGCTTCTGACCCTCAGTGTCACCGGCTTCACCGCCGGCTCCCCCGAGACGGCGGCGATCGCCTACCGGGCGATGAAGATCTTCAGCGACTGGCTGGTCCTCCCGATCGCCCTCGCCACGCTGGTCAGCGGACTGGTGTTGTCGCTGGGCACCGCATGGGGACTGGCCAGGCACCGCTGGGTCTTCATCAAATTCTGGCTGACGCTCGTCACCTTGCTGCTGACGGTGTTCTCCCTCCGACCGGGCATCGACCAACTGGCCGCCGAGGCGGCCGCAGGCAGTCCCACCCCCGACTTCAGCCTCGTCGTCGCCCCGGCGGTCGCCACGGCCACCTACCTCTTCATCACCGCGATCTCCGTCCTCAAGCCCTGGGGGCTGACCAAACGCGGACGTCGACTGCGCGCGGCGCAGTCGACCGGGACCCGCACCCCCCAGGCGCGAGGCAGCGGCAAGGAGGGCGCGGGCGTCCGCTAGCGGCCAGGGCCAAGACCGCCGTCAGGCGAGGCCGGCCTCCGCTATCGCCGTGGTGGCGATCCGGTGGTCCTGGTCGGGGGCACCGCCGCCGACGCCGAGCGCGCCGATCAGCCGGCCGTCCCTGTGCAGCGGCACGCCGCCCGCGAGGAAGAGCAGCGGCCGGTCCAGCGCCGTGGGCAGCGTGTGGCAGAGGCCGTCGGGCCGTACGAGATCGACGAGGTCGGCGGTCGGCGTGTCCAGTTGCAGGGCGGTGTAGGCCTTGCGGGTGCTGGTCTCCCCGGAGATCAGCACGGCCGTGTCGTCCCGCCGGAAGCCGAGCAGATGGCCACCCGCGTCGACAACGGTCACGCTGCCCCGGACCCCGAGGTCCTCGGCGGCCCGCACGGCGGCCTCGATGAGGACGTCGGCATCACGGGTCGTGAGGGGGCGGACAGCGGGGGCGCCATCGGTGGTGGAGGAGTGGGGGGCGGAGGCCTGGGGGGTGGTGGTGCTCATGAGAAGTGTCCTTGGGGTTTGGTGCTGGTGGCGCTCGTGGCGCCGCTGGTGCTGGTGTTGCGAGTAGTGCGGAGGTACGTCTGCCGGCGCGGTCTCCGGAACCGTCAGCTCTGCGCCGCCGGTACGGGCTCGTCGGCGATCGCGCCGGGAAGCCCGGTGGCCACGACCTGGCCACGGCCCGTCTGACGCCGCTCCAGGGCGGAGGCGAATATCGCCACCACGAGCGCCGCGACGGTCATCAGCGCACCGACCCAGTTGGGTGCGGTGTAGCCGAGGCCGGCCGAGATGACGATCCCGCCGAGCCAGGCGGCCAGCGCGTTGCCGAAGTTGAAGGCCGCGATGTTGCCGGCCGAGGCCAGGGTGGGCGCCGCGGCCGCCTGATCCATCACCCGCTTCTGCAGCGGCGGCACGGTCGCGAAGCCGAAGACCCCGATCAGCGCGATGGTGACGGTTGCGGCGATCTTGTTGTGCGCGGTGAAGTGGAAGGCGGCCAGTGAGAGCGCCAGACCGGTCAGGGACACATAGAGCATCGGCATCATGGCGCGGTCGGTGAAACGGCCGGAGACCAGGTTTCCGCCGACCATGCCGAGGCCGAAGATGGCCGTCAGCCAGATGACGGAGGACGGTGCGAAGCCGGTGACCTCGGTCATCATCGAGGCGAGGTAGGTGACGGCTGCGAAGACACCGCCGAAGCCGAGGATCGTCATCAGCATCGCGAGGCCGACCTGGGGGTTGCGGAAGACCGCCAGTTCGCTGCCTATGGGGGAGGCCGCCCTCGCCCGCTGCGCGGGAACGAGCTTGACGATGCCCAGCAGGCCGATCACACCCAGCGCCGTGATGGCGTAGAAGGTGGTGCGCCAGCCGAACTGCTGGCTGAGCATCGTGCCGGCCGGGACACCCACGACGTTCGCGATGGTCAGGCCGCTGAACATCAGCGAGATGGCGCTGGCGCGCTTCTGGGGCGCGACCAGGTCGGCGGCCACGAGCGCACCGATGCCGAAGAACGCGCCATGCGTGAACGCGGAGACGATCCGCCCGGCCAGCATGATCCCGAAATTGGGCGCGATGCCCGTGAGCAGATTGCCCACGATGAACAGGCCCATCAGCAGCATCAGCATCTGCTTGCGCGTGAAGCGCGTGCCGAGAGCGGTCATCAGCGGGGCGCCGATCACCACGCCGAGGGCGTAGAGGGTGGTCGCGTATCCGGCGAGCGGGATGGATACACCGAAACCGGCCGCCATGTCGGGCAGCAGGCCCATGACCGCGAACTCGGTCGTTCCGATCCCGAAGGCGCCGATGGCAAGGGCCAGGAGCGCGAGAGGCATGACGGATCCCTTCAGATCGTTGCGTCCGTCCTTTACGAGCGTTCACAATAATTGCAGACGCGGGTTAAATGCAAGCGCCGGATATTTCGAAAGTGCTCTATCCTGGTTCGTGCGCCCCTTGAGGAGGTCTTCGATGACGCAGCAGACGCGGGAGAAGCTGGACGCGCGGGAGCAGGCGGCAGCCCAGCAGCCGGCGACGGCCGAGCCCGGTTGCCCGCCGGCGTCGACCCCCGGGCTCGCGCAAGGCTGGTGCGCGCTCTCCGCCCTGCACGGCCGGATCGAGTCGCACATCGAGCGCGCCCTGCAGGCGCAGCACGACCTCAGCGTCCGCGAGTTCTCGGTCCTCAACGTGCTCAGCGAGCAGCACGACGGACCGGGCGGCCATCTGCGGATGCACCAGGTGGCGGACTCCGTCGTCCTCAGCCAGAGCGCGACCACCCGGCTGGTCACCCGGCTCGAGGAGCGGGGACTGCTCTCGCGCTACCTGTGCCCCGACGACCGGCGCGGCATCTACACCAACGTCACGCCCGACGGGCTCGCGCTCCTGGTGGAGGCCCGGCCCACACACGACGGCGCGCTGCGTGAGGCCCTCCACGACGCCGCTCGGCGTCCTGAGCTGGCGCCGCTGGTCACCGCCGTCGAGACGCTCGCACCGTCGACGGAACACTGACCGCAGGGACGATCAGAGAGGCGCAGGGACCAGTACGGTCCGGTGGCCCGGGTGCCCGGCCCGGTCAACCCCCTGCTGTGCTGTGAGCGCACGGCATAGGGTCGCGCCCATGAGCGACATCGAGATACGCCGCGCGACCGAAGCCGACCTGCCCGCCATCGTCGCGATGCTCGCCGACGACCCCTTGGGCGCCGCCCGCGAGTCGCCCGACGACCTCGCCCCGTACCACGCCGCATACGCGGCACTCGCCGCCGACCCGCAGCAGCACCTGGTCGTCGCCGTGCGCGAGGGGCGGACGATCGGCACCCTCCAGCTGACGGTCATCCCCGGCCTGTCGCGGCGCGGCGCCACCCGTTCGATCATCGAGGGCGTACGGATACACCACGACGAGCGGGGCGGCGGCCTGGGCAGCCAGCTCATCGAGTGGGCGGTGGCGGAGTCCCGCACGCTCGGCTGCCAGATGGTGCAGCTCACCTCTGACGCGACCCGGATCGATGCACACCGCTTCTATGAGCGCCTCGGGTTCGAGGCCTCCCACCTGGGCTTCAAGCTCACGCTCTGAAGGATGCGCGCACACCGTTAAGGATGAGCTCACTCCGGTGGGCGCGTTCACTCCGCCGGCGTTCAGCTCCGCCGCGTCCGCCGCCGCGCCCGGTGGGCCTTCTGCCGGCAGGAGCCTCCACAGAAGCGCGCGGGCCGTCCCGTACGAGCCACGGCAATCGCCGTACCGCACACCTCACACCGGGATTCGTTACGGTTCGCCGCTCCAGGTGGAAGTTTCGTTACGGCAGGGCCCGCCCGCAGCGCATCACACATCAGCACCGTCATCCGTCCCTGCGCCGCGGACTCCGGATCCGCCGCCGATGCGGCCTGCTCCATGGCAAGACAGCCCACCAGCAGAGCCCTGAGGTCCGCTATCCCGACGTCCTTCCGCACCGCGCCCGCCTGTTGAGCCCTGGCCAGCAGGGCCTCCAGCGCCTCGTCGAAGTCCCGCCCCACCCCCGGCGACGGCTCGAAGCGCCCTGCTCCGGCCGCCACCAGCGCGTCGCACAACGCCTTGTTCCGTGAGGCGAGCCGCACCACCGACGACAGGAACCGAAAGAAGACCCCACCGGGGTCCTCGACATCGATCAAGTCCCTTGCGGTGTCCGTGAACAGCTCGATCCGTTCCACGATCGTCGCCCTGAACAGGGCTTCCTTGGACGGGAAGTGGCGGTAGACGGTGCCCGCCCCGACGCCCGCGCGTCGTGCGATCTCCCCGAGCGGAACCCCCAACCCCCGTTCCTCGAAGGCGAATCGGGCCGCCTGAAGCACCAGCGCCCTGTTTCGCCGCGCATCCGCACGCGCGTACGGGACACCACGCGCGGCACCACCGTCCGCCATTTCCCGGGCCTCCTGAGAACCGTCGACGTCCGCGTCGAGAACCGCCGATTTAAACGGGTCGAGCATTCCGATTCTACGGGAGGGATCTACACATGATCCTTAAGGGTCGGACGCGGCCGTGACGACCGGGTCGACCAAACGGGCGCGGCAAGCACGGCTAGCGGGCGAGATCAAGGTGAGCGGAAGCAAGATGAGCGGAAGCAAAGTGAGCAGGAGGGAGCACGGCAATGAGGGGGGCAGGGCGCAGGGCGAAGAGGAGGGCGCAGGGCGAAGAGGAGGGCGCGGGGCGAAGAGGAGGGCGCGGCAAACCGTCGACTGATGGCGGACGGCGGAAAGCAGGCGGCGGGCAGCGGACGACGAACGGCGAACGGCGAACGGCGAACGGCGAACGGCGAACGGCGAACGGCAGACTACGGAGAGCAGATGACGGGTGGTGAATGACGAATGTCGGGCGGCTGACCGGTACCGGCGCACTCCCCTCAGCCCGCAAGCCCAAGGCCCGCGTCCTTGGCCATCACCCACCCGCTACCGGCCGCCACCGGGCCCACCTGGCGCATGGCTGTCGACGTGCTCCCACCGCCCCGGGCGTACGCACCTCGACCACCACGCGCCTCGACCACACACCTCTGTCGACAGCGCCCAACTCGGGCCCAGGATAAGGACCTTGGCAAAATACCCGACCGCCAAGGAGGCCGTCCGCGACCTCGGGCTATGCGAAACGAGGTGGCCGTCCCCGCGGGAGCCCGAGGCCCGTTTCACGTGAAACGAAGCCGCGTTGCACCTCCACACGGCCGCGTTACGCATACACACGTGGGGCCGTGTTTCACGTGAAACACGGCCCCACCAATGCTTTCAGCTACCGATGGCCTCGTCCCAGGCCTCGCCCGCAGCCACAGCGGCGCCCTCAGCGTCCACGGACACCCCCAACGCACGCAGCCCGCCCGCCAGTGCCATCAGCGAGGCCCTGACCACCGCATGATCGGCCGCGCGGCCATAGTGGTTGACCCGGATCATCTCCTTGGCCAGCGTGCCCGCGGCGGCCTGTACCGGCACCGCGGCGTCCACCGCGAGCGCAGCGGTCACGATCTCCCGGGCGTCCGTTCCCTCCGGCGCACGGAGTGTCGTCGCAGCTGGCGCCGCGTCCTCGTCGCGCACGACGTACGGGGCGAGCCCACCCATCGCCCGCACACCGGCCCGGGTAGCCGCGGCTGCCGCCCGGTGCCGGATGATCACCGCGTCCAGCCCCTCGGCGTCGATACGGTCGGCTGCCTGCTCCAGGGCGAGCATCTCCAGCTGCGCCGGAGCGTGCGGCAGCGCGGCGCGGCCGCCGTCGATCCAGCGCTCCTTCCAGTCCAGCAGCGAGAGGTACGAGCGGCGCGGCGCCTGTTCGTTGGCGGCGATCCGCTCCCACGCACGGGCACTGACCGATACCGCGGACACGCCGGCGGGGCCGGCCATCGCCTTCTGCCCGCCGATCACGCACAGGTCCACGCCCCACTCGTCGGTCAGCAGCGGCTCGGCCCCCACGGACGCGACCGCATCGAGCATGAACAGCGCGCCGTGCTCCCGCACCACCGCACCGATCTCACCGACCGGGTTGGTGTTGCCGGTGGCGGCCTCGGCGTGCACCAGGCTCACAAAGTCGATCTCGGGGTGCTTCCGCAGCGCATCCGCCACCTGCTGCGGGGCCACCGCACCGGTGAACGGCGCACTGATGGTGATCACCTCGGCGCCGCAGGACCGCAGCCAGCCGCCGAAGGTCTCCCCGTACGGTCCGGTGATGATGTTGAGCGCCGTGCTGCCGGGCCGCACGGCCGAGCGGATACAGGCTTCCAGGGGCAGCAGCGCCTCGCCCTGCATCGCCACGACATCGCAGCGGGTGCGCATCAGCGCGGCGACCTTGTCCTCGATCCGCGCGAAGTGGGACGCGGTGAGGGGAGGCAGGTCGAGCAGGTCCGGGGCGGCGGGGTTCGCGGTCGGGTCAGACACGGCAGTCACAGGGCCTTCCAGCGGTAGCGAGCCGCCTCGACGCGGCTCCTGACGTCTCGCTCGACTGTACGGCCCGACGCCCACGCCCTCACCGCACGGGCCTCCCCGCCCAGCGCACGGGCCTCACACCCGCCAGCCCTCCGGATCCACGCCCCCAGGCACCGGCTCCGCCGGCTCGTACGGACCGCGGGTGAAGACGAAGGTGCCGAGATCCAGATGGCTGACCGAACCATCCGGCTCCCGCACCACTCGCAGGGTCTCGCCCGCGTAATAGCCGTCCAGTCCGGTCCAGGTGCCGTCCGCCTCGGCCCGGAACCGCGAGGCGCGACCCGCCCGGGACAGCGGAGCGAGTTCAAGTCCGCGCTCGGTGCGCAGCCGCAGCGTGTGGGGGTTCGCTCCCCAGTACCAGAGGCCGGTCAGCGCCAGCAGCTCCGGGTCCAGGGGGCCGGGCAGCGGTCGCCAGGGCTCGGGAATCCGGGGTTCGTGCTCGATCACGATCCCGGTGAGATCCGCGGCGATCGCCGGAACCGCCGGGCCGGAAGTGCAGTTGGCGAGCACGATCCCGGCGACGTCCTCCTCGACGTCGGCCCACAGCCCCGCCAGGAAGCCGGGCATCGAACCGCTGTGGCCCACCAGCGTCCGCCCTTCTCGGCGCACCAGCTGAAGCCCCAGCCCGTACCCCGCCTCCCACCCGCTCCCCTCCGGCGGCACGGCCGGGCTCCGCATCTCGGCCAGACTCGCCGCACTCAGCACCCGCTCATCGCCCATGAGCAGGAACGTCGCCCACCGGCACAGATCGTCCAGCGTGGACCACAGCTGCCCCGCCGGGCCCATCAACCCGGTGTCGTGAGCCGGTTCCGGCAGCATCACATCGGCCCACGGATGCACCGCCCAACCGCCCGCGTGCGGCATCTCCGGCTGCAGGGTCGTACGGCCCATGCCCAGCGGTTGCAGCACCTCGCGCCGCAGCACCTCTTCCCACGGCGTACCGCCCCGAAGGCGTTCGACCAGCGCACCCAGCAGCGCATAGCCGGGGTTGGAGTAGTGATGTCGCCGCCCGGCGGGGAGTCGCTGCGGCCGGTCACCGAACAGGTCGGCCGGCTCCGGTCGCAGTTCGCCCGAGGTCCGCTCCCACCAGGGAGCCCTCGCCTCCGCCGCCAACCCCGAGCTGTGCGCCAGCAGTTGAGCGATCGTCGCGTCGGGCGCCGGAGTGCCCTCCAGATGCCTGCCGACCGGGTCCTCGAGCCGCAGCAGCTCCTCGTCCCGGAGCCTCATCACCAGCACGGCGACAAAGGACTTGGTGAGCGAACCGATCCGGTACTGCACATCGCCGTGCGGCACCTCGCCCTCCACCGAAGTCCTGGCTCCGCTCCACACCGCCCGGCCGTCGCGGACCACCGCACCCATCATCGAGGGCGCCCGCCCCTCCGCCTGCCCGATCGCCAGCCGCCGCAGCAGCGACCGCCGTGTCTGGGGCAGTAGCCCCACAAAGGCTTCGCAGGTGTCGACCGGCACCGGCACATGGCCGACCGGCGCGGACTCCTCCGCCCCCGGCCCTTGAGGCTCGGCGGACTGGGTGATGGTCATGGTGCTCCTCAACGGCAGATCCGATGCAATCGATCAGTTCAGGCGGACAGCTTCGCCTGTCCGGCCCCGGCCGATCCAGCTCAGCCGTTCCCCGTTCGCCCACCACCGCCCGTCGACTGATCAGCGCAGCACCGGTGCCCCGAGCACGCTCCCCAGCTCGGTCTGTTCCTCCTCCGGCAGCCAGCGCGCCGCATGCACCATGTGCAGAGCGGTACGCAGCCGCATGCGGTCCTCGTCCGTACCGAGATACCCGAGGTAGGCCGGGAGCGTCAGCCCCAGTGCCTTGAGATCGGCCCGCTCACACCACCGCGACAGCAGCTCACGGACGCGTGCGTCGACCACGGCGTCGTGAGCCCATGGCGCCGTGTCCACTCCGGTTTCGCTGCCTTGCCCGGCCTCCTGCTCGGACGGCGCAGAAGCCGTACCCCGCAGGCCCTCCGCGATCGCGAACCGGTTCCAGTCGCCGTACTGCCCCTCGGGGGCGTCCCTCACCCGTTCCGCGGCGCGCAGGAAGTACGCATGCGCCGGCGCCGGTTGGCCGAGCTTTCGATAGGCGAGCCCGATGTTCACGTACAACGACGGATAGAACCCCTGGACCCGCTCGTCGCCCACCCGGTCTGCCCGGGCCAGGCACTCCTGGTTCCACCGCAGCGTCTCTTCGGGCAGGGTCTGGTGCCGGGCGAGATAGTGCGCGGCGATGCACGCCTCATAGTCATCAGCGGCGATGTCCCAGGCTCGCTGGAAGAGTCCGAGCGCCGTCTCGGCGTCTCCCTCCGCCTCGGCCTGCATCCCTTCCACGCACAACCGCACCACAGGCAGTTCCGGATCCATCGGCTCGTTCCCCTCGGCAGTCACCAGCGGTCAGTCCTTGGCCTCGTTCTCGCGCACCGGCATCACCAACGTGGTGAAACTTCCCTGGTCGGCGGAGCGGACCACGACAGGACGGTCGGCCGAAACGCTCTCCAGCAGCACATCGGGCCCCACCCCGGCCTCCAGCGCGGGCACAAGTACCGCCGGATCAAAGGCGATCCGCAGCCCAGGCCCCGTACGAACCATCCGCAGCAGGACAGGCTCACACCCTCCGCCCGATACCTCCAACGCCTGCTCGGCCATGAGCCCGGGCTGCTCGGCCGTGGACCCAGGCGCTGTTTCACGTGAAACAGCGTTCTCGCGCCGGCCGCCTGCTCCGTCCCCGGCGTCGTCCCCCGCAGCGGTCGACAACGACACCACCCCCGCCCGTCCGGCCACCGCGTCCCGTAGCGCCAAACGGTCGACGATGACGCGGTGCCGTCCGGCTTCCAGGCCTTCCAGCATCAGCCGGTAGTCCGGAAACACCTCGGGTGTGGCCCCGCCCTGTCGTCGACCCGCGCTCTGCGTCACCTCTCGGCAGTCCGCCTCGCCCCGAAACCGGACGCCCGCGCCGTCGTTCGCGCAGTCGTCCGCGCACTCCACATCGACCGTCACCTGCCGTACGGCCCACTCCGCCAGATGCCGCGCCGTCTCCGCGCCGATCAGGATCTGTCGCGGCCCGCCCTCGAACTCCGCCGGCCGCAGCACCCGCACGGCCAGGCGATAGCGGTCGGTGGCCACCAACCGCACCTCGCCGTCGACGAGTTCCAGCAGCACACAGCCCAACGGCGGGTACTCCTTCCGGGGCGCCCCGGTCGCCGCCGCGGGCGCCACCTGCCGTACCGCGCTGGCGAGTTCGGCACCGCCCACCCGCGCCCTGGCCCAGCTCCGACCGTCGCCGACAGCCTCCCGGAGAAGCCCCTCCACCACCGCCCGCGCCGCGTCCGCCGTCCGCCGCGTCCGCTCCAGGTGTGTCCGCAGCACGCCCCGCGCCGCCTCCTCCCGCCCGTCCAGCACGACTGCGGCATCCACCAGCGGCAGCCCCGCCTCCCGCAACCGCCGCAGTCGTACCGCCCGCGCCGCCTGCCCGGCCGCATAGCGCCGGTAGCCCGTCACGGCATCCACCCGAGCCGGCCGCAGCATCCCGCAGTCGTCGTAGAACCGCAGAGCACTCGGCGCCAGCCCTACCCGTCGCGCGAATGCGCCGATGCCCAGCAGTTCTTCGCTGTCGTCCATGGAGGCGATTGTGGAGCTTCAACCAGCTTGAAGGTCAAAGCCCATACCGCGGCGGCGGTGCTCCACCTGGCGGACCGCTGTTGCCTCCGACTCCGCTACGACCAGCGGATCTCACCCTGCACGCCTGCGCCCAATGTCGTTGCCAGCTCGTGGAGTTGGGAATTCCGTTGAGGAGCGGCGCCCTCAATTCCGTTCGCCGAGTGGCCAACTGGCTCTGTCACCCACAGGGCGGAGCCCCGGCGTCCGATGCCCAGCCCCCTCGCCACCGCCGGCAGATCCCCCGAGAACCCGGATGGCAGTACCGATGCGCGGTGCGGCATTTTTCATATTAGCATCCCAGTCACTGTACGCAGTGGATCTGTCACAGATCGCATCCGTCAATCTATGGAGGAGAAATGCGCAAGCTTCACAAGGCTGCCGTCGTGGCCGCCATCCTCGGCACTGTCAGCTTCCTCGGCGCCGGCACGGCCTCCGCCCGGGGCGGCGGCCACGGTAACTGGTGCCGGTCGCACGACCTGAACGTCGACGTCCTCGGCCAGGTCGGGATCCTCAACGGCCTGCTGGGCAACGCGCTCAACGGCGAGGGCGGCCCGGGCGGACAGTTCGGCGGGGTCGGCTCGAGCATGGGCTGCAACGGCTGACAACTGGCACATGTCCCGGCGTCCGAGCCACCGGCTCGGACGCCGGGGCCCCTCCCCGGCCTGCATCAGGGCCTGGACGCAATCCGGTGCGCCGCGCATGACGCCCCGGCATCGATCGCAAAGGAACCCCGCACATGTTCAGTCGAAAGAAGATCGCAGCCGTCTCGGTGCTCCTGAGCGGCCTCGCCGTGACCGGCGCCGGTGCCACCCAGGCCTACGCCGCGGCAACGCCCAGCGACTGCACCCGTACCGCACAGGGCATCACCTGCATGCACAAGAGCCAGTCCGTCTACACCAACAAGGACGGCAAGCGCATCGTCAGGCAGACGCACGAATGCTCGACGAACTCCCGGCACGTCCTGGTGCTGCCCCGCATCGGCCTGCTGAACGAGGCCCCACAGACCACAAGGGTCGGGCCCGTCATGAACTGCTCCAACAAGGTGCCGCCCTCCAAGCACTTCAAGGAGGACAACCGGAACGTCCGAGTGCAGCCGGCGGCCCCCCGCAACCGCAACGAGGAGGGCCTGGTCCAGCTCATCGCCAGACGGCTGCTCTGACCCGGGCGCCCCCACACCGTGGGGAATTCGCTAGGCCGTTGCCCGCCGGACTCGGTAGTTCCAGCGCCCGAGCGACCGGACGACGGTTTCGGCACCGATGGGGTTGGCACTGTGAACGAAGACCATGCCGATGTGGAAGGGCCGTCCGCTGAAGGCGGCTTCTTCCATCAGGGTCACCACGGGCATGATGCTGTCGTCGCCGCCGAGATCGTGATCGAGCCAGAGTTCGCCGATGAAGGCGTCGCGGTACTCCTGCAGTAGCCGGACGCCTTCGCGGCTGGTGCGGGCGATCCGGGTGGCTCCGGGGAGCGGTCGCAGGTCGTCGATGCCGAGGATGACGGGCGTTGGTGCGGCTGGGGCCTCATTCACCTCGTCATCATCACAGGAGAGCGGCCGCGAGAACCTCGGGGTGCCAGGTCGTTCTGAGAGCACCGATGACCGGCGCTCTCAAACGGCCTGGCTGCCTCGGGCGGACCGGCCGCCGATCCCCGGCCGTTGGCGGTGTCCACGGCGCGCCCCCGGGGTCCGGCAAGGCGATCGCCGAACGCCCCTGCGTCTCCTGACAGGTCGTGTCGCCGCGCTTTTCTGCCGACGGTGAAGACCGGCCCGACCGGGCTCGACGATCACTACAGTCCAGCCTCATGACGACGATCACCACGCGCACGGTCGAATACCCGGCCGACGGCCTGACGATGATCGGGCACCTCGCACTCCCCGCCGGCGCCGACCGCCGGCCCGCAGTCCTGATCGGGCCCGAGGGGATGGGGCTCAGCGACGTCGAACGCCGCCGAGCCGATGCCCTGGCCGAGCTGGGATACGTGGCGCTGGCATTCGACCTCCACGGCGGGCGCTATTTGGGCGACCCCGAGGAGATGCTGGCCCGTTGCATGCCGCTGCTCGCCGACCCCGACCGGATGCGGGACATCGGCCACGCGGCACTCGATGTACTGCGCGCCGAACCGCGGACCGACCCCGACCGGATCGCCGCTGTCGGCTACGGCACCGGGGGCGCCATCCTGCTGGAACTCGGGCGCGACGGCGTCGACCTGCGCGCGATCGGGACGGTCAACGCACTGACCACGGGCCGGCCGGGCGAAGCCGCGCGCATCCGTTGCCCCGTGTGGGCCGGGGTCGGATCGGAGGACCCGATCATGCCCGCCGAGCAACGGGAGGCCTTCGCCGCCGAGATGCAGGCCGCGGGCGTCGACTGGCGCCTCGCGGTCTACGGCGGTGCCCTGCACGCCTTCCACCACCCACCCGTCGACCACTCCGCGCCCCCCGGCGTCGGCTACCACCCGCAGCACGCGCAGCGAGCCTGGCGCGACGTCGTCGGCCTGCTCGCCGAATGCCTGCCCGTCACGGAGTGAGTTGGAGCGTCAGGACTGCCGTCGTCACGGCACGACTGTCGTCGTCACGGCCCGACCGCGGAGAGAACGGCACGGCGAAAACGACACGGAGCCTGAGAACCCGCAGCGCGTCCGCTCAGGTCTGTGCCATGTCCACGAAGCGCGAGTAGTGGCCCTGGAACGCCACCGTGATCGTGGCCGTGGGGCCGTTACGGTGCTTGGCCACGATCAGGTCGGCCTCGCCCGCGCGGGGGGACTCCTTCTCGTACGCGTCCTCGCGGTGCAGCAGGATGACCATGTCGGCGTCCTGCTCGATCGAACCGGATTCACGGAGGTCGGAGACCATCGGCTTCTTGTCCGTGCGCTGCTCGGGGCCACGGTTCAGCTGGGAGAGCGCGATGACCGGGAGCTCCAGCTCCTTCGCCAGCAGCTTGAGGTTTCGGGACATGTCCGAGACCTCCTGCTGGCGGCTCTCGGCGCGCTTCGAACCGCCGGACTGCATCAGCTGGAGGTAGTCGATCACCACCAGCTTCAGCTCGTTGCGCTGCTTGAGCCGTCGGCACTTGGCACGGATCTCCATCATCGACAGGTTCGGCGAGTCGTCGATGTACAGGGGCGCGGCCGAGACGTCGGGCATCCGCCGGGCCAGCCGCGTCCAGTCCTCGTCCGTCATGCTGCCGGAGCGCATGTGATGCAGCGCCACCCGCGCCTCGGCGGACAGCAGACGCATCGCGATCTCGTTGCGCCCCATTTCCAGGGAGAAGATCACGCTCGGCAGATTGCTCTTGATCGAGCAGGCCCGCGCGAAGTCCAGCGCGAGGGTCGACTTACCCATGGCCGGACGCGCCGCGATGACGATCATCTGCCCCGGGTGCAGACCGTTCGTGAGCGAATCCAGGTCGGTGAACCCCGTCGGCACGCCCGTCATCTGGCCCTGGCGTGAGCCGATCGCCTCGATCTCGTCGAGAGCGCCCTCCATGATGTCGCCGAGCGGCAGATAGTCCTCGCTGGTCCGCTGCTCGGTGACGGCGTAGATCTCCGCCTGGGCGCTGTTGACGATCTCGTCGACATCGCCGTCCGCGGCGTATCCCATCTGCGTGATACGGGTGCCGGCCTCGACGAGCCGGCGGAGCACGGCACGCTCGTGGACGATCTCGGCGTAGTACTCGGCGTTCGCGGCCGTCGGGACGGACTGGACGAGGGTGTGCAGATACGAGGCACCGCCGACCCGGCCGATCTCGCCGCGCTTGGTCAGCTCGGCGGCGATGGTGATCGGGTCGGCCGGCTCACCCTTGGCGTAGAGGTCGAGGATCGCCTGGAAGACCAGTTCATGGGCGGGGCGGTAGAAGTCCTCGCCCTTGAGGACCTCGACGACGTCCGCGATGGCGTCCTTGGACAGCAGCATGCCGCCGAGCACGGACTGCTCGGCGTCCAGGTCCTGCGGGGGGACCCGCTCGAAGCCGCCGGCCCAGGAACCGCCGTCGTCGTCGCGGTCCGGTCTGTCGCCGCGGCCGCGGCCCTTGCCGTCGCCTCGGCGGGAGCGGGGAGCCGGCAGGCGGTCGCTCGGACCGGAGTCCGCCCAGGGGTCCTCCATGGGCTCGGGAATGCTCACCCCGGCACCTCCTCCCGTCCGCGACGCGGACCTTGCTGTGCTGTTCTTTCATACGGCACAGCTCTGACAATCGAGACGCCCGACTCCGGTTACGGCGCGTCGAGTTCGGACGATGTCTCAGGCCGGAACAGGCGGCGGGTGCCGGACCACGGTAGGCCCGTGGGCACCGTCCGCCAATCTGGTTATCCACAGGCCATGTGGATGACCGCCCCACAGCTGTGGAGAAGTCCCCGGATCCTGTGCACGGCGCGGGGGAAACTTCTGTGGACAAGCACACAATCACCCCACCCTCACCCTTCTGACCTGCAGTTTTCTCATCCATAGGCTGTGGGGGAGAAAAACTTCCGCCAGCCGTTCAAGATCGCGACAAACGGCACGGAGGAGGAGGCTCCGCACAACGGAAAGTAAGGACTGCAAAGGGTTTGCGTCTCTTACCTGTGGAAGATTAGATTGAGTCCATGACACAGGCTCCCGCGACCCGGCGGCGCTCCGACCGCCGCCACGACCGCGAGATCATCGCGCTGGCCCTGCCCGCCTTCGGTTCACTGGTCGCGGAACCCCTCTTCGTCATGGTCGACAGCGCCGTCATCGGCCACCTCGGCACCTCCCAGCTCGCCGGCCTCGGCGTCGCCGCCGGCCTGCTGACCACCGCCGTCGCCGTCTTCGTCTTCCTCGCCTACGCCACCACCGCGGCGGTCGCCCGCAGGGTCGGCGCGGGCGACCTCCCCGCGGCGATCCGCCAGGGCATGGACGGCATCTGGCTCGCCCTGCTGCTCGGCGCGGGGGTCGTCGCGGCCGTGCTGCCCACCGCCCCCTGGCTCGTCGAAGCCTTCGGCGCCTCGGCCACCGCCGCCCCGCACGCCATCGCCTATCTGCGCATCAGCGCGCTCGGCATACCCGCGATGCTCGTCGTACTGGCCGCCACCGGCGTGCTCCGTGGCCTCCAGGACACCAAGACCCCGCTCTACGTCGCCCTCGGCGGCTTCTCCGCCAACGCCGCGCTCAATGTCGCCCTGGTCTACGGCGCCGGCCTCGGCATCGCGGGATCCGCCTGGGGCACCGTCATCGCCCAGTGCGCCATGGCTGCCGCCTACCTCGCCGTGGTGATCCGCGGCGCCCGGCGGCACGGGGCCTCGCTCCGCCCCGACGCCGCGGGGATCCGCGCCTGTGCCCAGGCCGGCGTTCCGCTGCTGGTCCGTACGCTCTCGCTGCGCGCTGTGCTGATGATCGCCACCGCCGTCGCCGCCCGGCTCGGCGACGCCGAGGTCGCCGCCCACCAGATCGTGCTCACGCTGTGGTCCCTGCTGGCCTTCGCGCTGGACGCCATAGCCATCGCCGGGCAGGCCATCATAGGTCGCTTTCTCGGCGCGGGGGACCGCGACGGCGCCCAGGCCGCCTGCCGCCGCATGGTCCAGTGGGGCATCGCCTCGGGCCTGGTGCTCGGTGTGCTGGTCGCGCTCGCCCGTCCGGTGTTCATTCCGCTGTTCACCTCCGACCCCGCCGTGCGGGACCCGCTGCTGACCACGCTCCTGGTCGTGGCCGTGACCCAGCCGGTCGCCGGGATCGTCTTCGTACTCGACGGCGTCCTGATGGGAGCGGGCGACGGCCCGTATCTCGCCTGGGCGATGGTGCTGACGCTGGCCCTGTTCGTGCCGGCTGCGCTCGCCGTACCGGCCTTCGGCGGCGGACTGGTCGCCCTGTGGTGGGCGATGGCGCTGATGATGGCCGTCCGTATGGCGACGCTCTGGCTGCGCACCCGCTCCGGCCGGTGGATTGTGATCGGGGCCTCCCGCTGAACCACCTCCCGCAACACACAGTGCATGTCGATAATGACGGGGTGCGCTCGCTTGCCAGGAAGTCCGTGCTGCCCATGACGTTCGTCGTCGTCATGGCCGCTGCCGTGGTGGGCTACGCCGCGGAGGAGTCCGATACCCACGGCGGCATCGGCCACAGCAGCTTCGGCAAGTCCGGCGAGGCGGGCCAGGACCCCCAGGACCAGGATCCCGCCGCGACGGCTCCGGCCGACATCGGCAACGCGTACACCCCGCGCCGCACCGAGCAGAACGCCCGGGTCGGCGTGGTCTTCGAGAAGAACGACTCCGGTGATCACTTCTGCACCGCGAGTGTGGTGCAGAGCCCGGGCCGAAACATGCTGATCACGGCGGCGCACTGCGCATTCGACGCCGACGCCGGTTCCACGGTGGACGATCTCCTCTTCGCTCCCGACTACCGCGACGGCGAAGAGCCCTCGGGTCTGTGGAAGGTCAGGAAGGTGATCGTCGACGACCGCTGGGCCAAGTCGCAGGACGAGGACCTCGACGTCGCCTTCCTCATCCTCGACAAGAAGGACGGCGAGCAGATCCAGGACGTCCTGGGCGGGAACACCCTGGGCATAGACCGTGGCTTCGACAACGAGGTCAAGATCACCGGCTATCCCACCAGCCGAAACACCCCGATCTCGTGCCAGAACCGCACCACGAAGTACAGCGACACCCAGATGCGCGTCCAGTGCACCGACTTCGAAGGCGGTACGAGCGGCAGCCCCTGGCTCGCCGACTACGACCCCAAGAGCCACACCGGCACGGTCATCGGCGTCCTGGGCGGCCATGAAGGCGGCGGCGACGAGGACGATGTCTCCTACGCGGCGTACTTCGACGACGACATCGCCGAGCTGTACAAGCACGCCCAGGACGAGGACTGAGTCCGGCCGCTCGCGCCCCGGCACGGCGAAGGGCCGCACCCCGGTGACGGAGTGCGGCCCTTCTGCGTTGTCCTGCGATCAGGCGGCGACGACCTCGACGCCCAGCTTCGCAACGACCTCGGCGTGCAGACGCACGGAGACCTGGTGCGCGCCCAGGGTCTTGATCGGCGAGCCGAGCTCGACACGACGCTTGTCGACGTCCGGACCACCAGCGGCCTTGATCGCCGCAGCGACGTCGGCCGGGGTGACGGAGCCGAACAGGCGGCCCGCGTCGCCGGCACGGACGGCCAGCTTCACGCTGACGCCCTCGAGCTGGCCCTTGACCTCGTTGGCCTGCTCGATCGTGGCGATCTCGCGGATCTTGCGACCGCGGCGGATCTGCTCGACGTCCTTCTCGCCACCCTTGGTCCAGCGGATCGCGAAACCGCGCGGGACCAGGTAGTTGCGGGCGTATCCGTCCTTGACGTCAACGACGTCGCCGGCGGTGCCGAGGCCGGAGACCTCGTGGGTGAGGATGATCTTCATGAGTCGGTCACCCTTCCCTTATCGCGCGGTGGACGTGTAGGGCAGCAGCGCCATCTCACGGCTGTTCTTCACGGCCGTGGCGACGTCACGCTGGTGCTGAGTGCAGTTGCCGGTTACTCGGCGGGCACGGATCTTGCCGCGGTCGGAGATGAACTTCCGCAGCAGGTTCGTGTCCTTGTAGTCGACGTAGGAGATCTTCTCCTTGCAGAACACGCAAACCTTCTTCTTAGGCTTGCGAGCAGGCGGCTTCGCCATTGTCTCTCTCCAATGAGTTCAAGAAGTTTGTGCTGACGCCCTCAAGGCCCCCGGCCGTTTCACGGCGTTGTTTCACGTGAAACAACGCGGTCGGGCCGGATCCAGACCTAGAAGGGCGGCTCGTCCGAGTAGCCACCGCCGGAGCTGCCGCCCCAGCCACCGCCGCCGCCACCCTGCTGGCCGCCGCCGGCAGGGCCGCTGGTCGCCCACGGGTCGTCGGCAGGAGCGCCGCCGCCCTGCTGGCCGCCGCCGGGGCCGCCGCCCCAGCCGCCGCCACCCTGGCCACCGCCCTGCTGACCGCCGCCGAAGCCGCCGCCCTGGCCACCGCGACCGCTGGTCTTGGTGATCTTGGCCGTGGCGTTCTTGAGGCTCGCGCCCACTTCCTCGACGTCGAGCTCGTAGACCGTGCGCTTCACGCCCTCGCGGTCCTCGTACGAGCGCTGCTTGAGGCGGCCCTGTACGACCACGCGGGTACCCCGCGTAAGGGACTCGGCGACGTTCTCAGCCGCCTGACGCCACACCGAGCAGGTCAGGAACAGGCTCTCGCCGTCCTTCCACTCATTGGTCTGACGGTCGAAGGTGCGGGGGGTGGATGCGACGCGGAACTTCGCAACCGCCGCACCGGACGGGGTGAAGCGCAGCTCGGGGTCGTCGACAAGATTGCCGACAACCGTGATGACGGTCTCGCCTGCCATTAGGGGAACCTCTCGGCGGGTGTGCTGCTGGCTGCTGGTGTTGCTGCTACTCGGACCCGGTTACCGCTGAACGCTGAGGCGCTCAGTGGGTCTCGGGACGGAGGACCTTGGTCCGGAGGACCGACTCGTTCAGGTTCATCTGACGGTCGAGCTCCTTGACGACCGCAGGCTCGGCCTGCAGGTCGATGACCGAGTAGATGCCCTCGGGCTTCTTCTTGATCTCGTACGAGAGACGACGACGGCCCCAGGTGTCGACCTTCTCGACCTTTCCGTTGCCCTCGCGGACGACGGAGAGGAAGTTCTCGATCAGCGGGGAGACAGCGCGCTCCTCGAGATCGGGGTCGAGGATGACCATCACCTCGTAGTGACGCATGGTGAACCCACCTCCTTTGGACTCAGCGGCCACGGTCGTTCCGTGGCAGGAGGGTCATATGCGTTTCCGCGCCGAGCCCGGCCGGTCATCCGGACAGACATGGGCGCAGACCGTACAGAGTACCTGCCTGAAGCCTTCCGGTTGAAATCCGGCCGGTGCACCCCTCAATCTGGAACACAACGGGTGTGAGCGGCGTTACAGTGCGCCGCCCTGTCATCGGAGGTGCCGCATGGCACAGGCAGCTAGGACCCAGCGCGACCTGCTCTCGCTTCTCAACAGCGACGGCAAGGAGCATCCCGTCGAGAACACCTTCGCCCTCGTCACCCTGGTGCTCGGCGCGATCGCCGCCTTCACCACGCTCTCTCCCAGTCTGCACCTGGTCAGTTCCTGGGTCGGTCTGATCGGAATCGGCACCGGCCTGTGGGGCCAGTTCATCTCGTCGACGACAGGCGAACGCTTCCTGTTGATCATCGGGCTGGGCGCTTCCGCCTTCGGTTTCTACCTAGGTGTGGCGTTCGGCGGACTCATCGGCTGAGGCGCCCGGCCGTCTCACGGTGTGGCATACGGGGCCCAGCCCGTACGGCCCAGACGGGGCGCTCCCCGGTCACAGTAGGCTTCGGCGCGAGAGCCGGAGCCCCGACCATGGGGACACACCTGCCGAGGAGCGCCCCGCATGAGCCTGACCCTGAGGACCATCAGCCGAGAGCAGCATCTGGCGTACATCCAGAGCCTGCCCGCGGCGAGCCACATGCAGGTTCCGGCCTGGGCGGACGTGAAGGCCGAATGGCGTTCGGAGAGCCTGGGCTGGTTCGACGCGAGCGGCGAGCTGGTCGGTGCCGGCCTGGTGCTCTACCGCCAGGTGCCCAAGGTCAAGCGCTACCTCGCGTATCTGCCCGAGGGGCCGGTCATCAACTGGTTCACGCCGAACCTCAAGGACTGGCTCGAGCCGATGCTGGCGCACCTCAAGAAGCAGGGCGCCTTCACCGTGAAGATGGGTCCTCCGGTCGTCATCCGCCGCTGGGACGCCGCAGCGATCAAGGCCGGCATCCAGGACCCGGACATCAAGCGCCTGCGCCAGGTCGAGGCGACGCACATCGAGCCGCGCGCCTTCGAGGTGGCCGACCAGCTGCGCCGTATGGGCTGGCAGCAGGGTGAGGAGGACGGCGCCGGCTTCGCCGACGTGCAGCCCCGCTATGTCTTCCAGGTGCCCCTGGCCAATCGTTCCCTCGAAGAGGTCCACAAGGGCTTCAACCAGCTGTGGCGCCGGAACATCAAGAAGGCCGAGAAGGCCGGCGTCGAGGTCGTCCAGGGCGGCTACGACGATCTGGCCGAATGGCAGCGCCTCTACGAGATCACCGCGGAGCGCGACCGGTTCACGCCGCGCCCCCTCGGCTACTTCCAGCGCATGTGGAAGGCGCTCAACGCCGAGGACCCCAACCGCATGCGGCTGTACTTCGCGCGGCACAACGGCGTGAACCTGTCGGCCGCGACGATGCTGGTCGTCGGCGGGCACGTCTGGTACTCCTACGGCGCCTCCGACAACATCGGCCGGGAGGTCCGGCCCTCCAACGCCATGCAGTGGCAGATGCTGCAGGACGCCTACAAGCTCGACGCCTCGGTCTACGACCTCCGCGGCATCAGCGACTCCCTGGACGAGAACGACCACCTCTTCGGTCTGATCCAGTTCAAGGTCGGCACGGGTGGGCAGGCGGCGGAGTACCTCGGCGAGTGGGACTTCCCGCTCAGCAAGGTCCTGCAGAAGGCGTTCGACATCGCGATGTCGCTCCGCGGATAGCCTGCGCACCGGCGGCAGCTCCCCCGCACCGTTTCGTACCCTGAGACACTCCGCTACGAGAAAGGTTCCGGCCCCGGCCATGGCGCTCACCCTCTACGTCGACACCGCGCGCTGGCGGGCGCATCAGCAGAGCGTTCTCCAGCAGTTCCCCGGTCTGGTCCCGGTCTGCAAAGGCAACGGCTACGGCTTCGGCCATGAGCGCCTCGCCGACGAGGCGACCCGCCTGGGCGCCGACATCCTCGCGGTCGGGACGACCTACGAAGCGGCCCGCATCAAGGACTTCTTCAGCGGTGACCTGCTCGTCCTGACCCCGTTCCGGCACGGCGAGGAGCCGGTGCCGCTGCCCGACCGGGCGATCCGCTCGGTCTCCTCGGTCGAGGGCGTCGGCGGCCTGGTCGGCGCCCGGGTCGTCATCGAGGTCATGAGCAGCATGAAGCGCCATGGCGTCAAGCCGGAGGACCTGCCGAAGCTGGCCGCGGCCATCGAGGACGTCCGGCTCGAGGGCTTCGCGATCCACCTGCCGCTGGACCGCGCCGACGGCTCCGACGCTGTCGACGAGGTCATCGGCTGGATGGACCGGCTCCGCGCCGCCCGCCTCCCGCTGCACACCATGTTCGTCAGCCACCTCAAGGCCGATGAACTCGCCCGCCTCCAGCAGCAGTTCCCGCAGACCCGCTTCCGCGCGCGGATCGGTACGCGGCTGTGGCTCGGCGACCACGAGGCCACCGAGTACCGCGGCTCGGTGCTCGACGTCACCCGGGTGTCGAAGGGCGAGCGCTTCGGCTACCGCCAGCAGAAGGCGGCCTCCGACGGCTACCTCGTCGTGGTGGCGGGCGGCACCTCGCACGGTGTGGGCCTGGAGTCTCCCAAGGCGCTGCACGGTGTGATGCCGCGCGCCAAGGGCGTGGCCCGGGCCGGCCTGGCGACCGTCAACCGCAATCTCGCGCCGTATGTCTGGGCCGGAAAGCAGCGCTGGTTCGCGGAGCCCCCGCACATGCAGGTGTCGATCCTGTTCGTGCCGGGGGACGCCCCGCAGCCGCAGGTCGGCGAGGAGCTGGTGGCCCATCTGCGGCACACCACCACTCAGTTCGACCGCCTCGTGGACCGCTGAACCGGCCGGCACTCCACCGCACACCAAGGGCCCGGTGCCGCAGACCTCCTCTGCGGCACCGGGCCCCGTGCATGCACCACCGGCGCCGGATCAGTCCCGTACGACGCCCCAGCGCACCCGTGGCGTCCCCTCGAAGTGCACCGCGTGCCGAGGCGGGTGGTACGTCCTGCCGAGCACGAACACATCGGGGCTGCGGTCCAGGACACCGCCCGACGGATCGTCGTCACCGTCCCTGCGGACCACGTCGCGCTCCGGCATCAGAATGTCCCGTACGACCACGGCGCACAGGTAGAGGGTGCCCAGGAGGTGCAGCGCGATGGCCAGCTGATAGCCCTCCGGCGGCAGACCTTGGTGCTTGTCGCCGCTGCCGGTGTAGGCGAGGTACATCCAGATCCCCAGGAAGTACATGACCTCGCAGGCCTGCCAGACGAGGAAGTCCCGCCAGCGCGGCCGGGCCAGCACGGCGAGCGGGGTCAGCCACAGGACGTACTGCGGCGAGTAGACCTTGTTGGTGAGGATGAACAGCGCGACGACGAGGAACGCGAGCTGGGCGAACCGCGGCCGCCGAGGCGCGTAGAGGGTCAGCACCCCGATGGCGGCACAGCCCAGGAGCATCAGGAGCGTGGCATAGGTGTTGGCGTTCTCCAGCGGATTGCCGGTGCGCTGCGAGATCAGCAACCAGATCGAACCGAAGTCGATGGGCCGCTCCTGGCTGAAGGTGTAGAACTTCGCCCAGCCCTCACGGATGTGGAAACCCGTCGCATCGTGCGTGATCATCACCGGCAGGTTCACCACCAGCCAGGCCCCCACCGCTCCGGCCGCCGCCTTCCCGAACGCGCGCCAGGCTCCCGCCCGCCAGCACAGCACCAGCAGCGGGCCCAGCAGCAGCACCGGGTACAGCTTCGCCGCGGTCGCCAGGCCGATCAGCATGCCTGCCTTCAGCGGGCGGCTGCGCGACCACATCAGCATCCCGCCGGCGGTCAGGGCGATCGCCAGCAGGTCCCAGTTGATGGTCGCAGTGAGGGCGAAGGCGGGCGCCAGGGCGACGAGCAGGCCGTCCCAGGGACGGCGCCGATGCGTACGGGCCACGCACACCGCGATCACGGCGGCGCAGACCATCAGCATCCCGGCGTTGACCAGCCAGTAGATCTGCTCGCGGTACTGGATCGTCCCCGCGTTCGGTGTCATCCACGAGGCGACCTCCATGAAGACGCCGGTGAGCACCGGGTACTCGAGGTACTCCATATCGCCGGGCAGCCGGTCGAAGTAGGGGATCAGCCCGTCGGCGAAGCCCCGCCCCGCATAGAGATGGGGGATGTCGGAGTAGCAGGCATGGGTGTACTGGCTCGTGGCCCCGAAGAACCAGCCGCCGTTGTAGCAAGGCAGCTTCTGCACCATGCCGAGCGCGAACATCCCGATGGCGACGAGTGCGACGACCCGCACCGGTGTCAGCCAGTGCGTACCGAGCAGGGCGCGCCGGCCGAGCGGACCTCCGACCAGCTCGCTGCCGGCCGCCGCCACCTCATCCCGCCTTGTCGGCCGTACCGGCCCATCCTGTCGCACGCTCGTCATAGCCCCATCCTGCCGTACGACCAGGGGCAGAACATGGCGAAGCCCCTGTCCCGGCAAGCCGGGCAGGGGCTTCGCGGCTCATGTTTCACGTGAAACGGTCACCGTTGTTTCACGTGAAACGGTCGGCGCCATGTTTCACGTGAAACGGTCGGCGCGGTGCCTATGAGCCGGACGGGCCACCGAACAAGCCTCCGTTACCTCCGCCGTTGCCGTTCCCATTGCCTCCACTGCTACCCGGGTCCACGGTGGGAGTGCTCGTCTCGCCCCCGGTGTCACCACCCGGTCCGCCGGTGGTCGTCCCACCGTTGTCGTTGCAGTTGACGTCCCAGGGAGAACAGGGCTTGGTCGGAGTCGGGCTCGGGCTGTCCGACGGAGGAGCGGACTCGGTGGGAGTCTCCGACGGGGTCTCCGACGGGGTGTCCGAGGGGGTGGGAGTCGGCGTCGGGGACGGCATACCTGCTTCGTCCGCCCGCTCTCCGATCGGGATGGCAGCCGGGAACGGCTCCGAGGTGACACCGTTCATCGCCTGCAGCATGTACTCGGTCCACACCTCGGTCGGCAGCGCACCACCGTGAATCGAGTCGAAGCCGCCGACTCCGTTCATGGACAGCTGACGCGGGTTCTGCGCGTCCTCGCGGAACATCGTGATGGCCGTCGAGAGCTGCTTGGTGTAGCCGACGAACCAGGCCGACTTGTTCTCGTCGGTGGTACCGGTCTTGCCCGCGGCCGGCATGTTCAGCCGGTTGGCTTCCTTCGCCGTGCCGTTGTCGATGACGTTCTCCAGGACCTTGGTCACGTTGTTGGCGATGTTGGAGTCCATCGCCGTCTCCTGGCTGGGCTTCTCGAAGCCCGGCTGGTCCTCGCCCTCGAACGTCACCTTGGTCACGGAGTACGGCTCCACCTTCGTGCCCGACGCGGCGAACGTCGCATAGGCGTCGGCCATGCGGATCGCGCTCGGTGTGGAGGTGCCCAGCGCGAAGGACGGGTTGAGGTTCTTGTCGAAGCTGGCCGGCGAGATGCCCGCGGCCTGCGCCATGTCCCGGACCTTCGCCATCCCGACATCCATGCCGAGCTGCACGAACGGGGTGTTGACGGACTGCTCCATCGCCTTGACCAAGGAGATGTAGCCCCAGCGGTGGGCGCTCTCGTTCTCCTGGTAGAAGGGCGAGTTGTCCCGCTTGAGGACGTAGGTGCCGTCCGCCTTCTTCACCTTGAGATGGTCGTTGCCGTTGTACCGGCTGAGGGGCGAGAGCCCCTGGGGCTCGGTCGCGGGCACGCCGTACTTCATCGCCGCCGCGAGCACGAACGGCTTCCAGGTCGAGCCGACCGGGACGCCGAAGGTGTCGGCGTTGTTGCTGAAGTGGCCCTTGTCATAGCCCTCACCGCCGTACAGGGCGACGATCTTGCCGTCCCCCGGCACCACGGAAGCACCACCGAACTGGACGTACTTGTCCTTCTCGCGCTCCTTGGGGTTGATGTACCGCTTGTGGACCTTCTTGACGGCGTCAGCGAGCTGACCGGTCTTCTTCTTGTCGAAGGTCGTCCGGATCGTGTAGCCGCCCTTGTCGAACTGGGCCTCGCTGATGTCCCCGTGCTTCAGCACGTACTTCTTGGCGGTGTCCATCAGATAGCCGATCTGGCCGCTCTTGCTGGCCACCGGCTTGGGGGTGATGGGCTTGGGGAACTTCGTGTACTCGGCCCGCTCCGACTTCGACATGAGGCCGTTCTCGACCTCCCGGTCGAGGATCCACTTCCACCGCGCGATGGCGCGCTTGGTGTTCGCCTCCCGGGTGGCTCCCGGGCCGGTGCCACCCGCCGGGTCGTACAGGTCGGCGCCCTTGAGCACGGTCGCCAGGAAGGCACCCTCGTCCGGCTTCAGCTTGTCGGCGTTCTTGCCGTAGTACGCCTGGGCCGCTGCCTGGATCCCGTAGGCACCGCGACCGTAGTAGCTGGTGTTCAGATACCCCTGCAGGATCTTCGGCTTGTCCATCCGCCAGCCGACCTTGATCGCGATGAACAGCTCCTTGAACTTGCGATCGAAGGTCTGCTGCTGGTTCAGCATGGCGTTCTTGACGTACTGCTGAGTGATGGTCGAGCCACCCTGGGTCTCGCCGCCCCTGGCCATGTTGAACACGGCACGCGCGATACCCATCGGGTCCACTCCGGAGTCCGTCCGGAAGGAGGCGTTCTCCGCCGCGATCGCTGCATTCTGCATGGACGGCGGGATGTCTTTTATGTCGATGTTCTGCCGGTTGGTCTTACCGTCGCGAGCCATGACGTCGCCATTGGCCCAGAGGTAGACGTTGTTCTGCGACTTGGCGGCGTCACTCTCGTTCGGCACGCTCACCAGGGCCAGCGCGACGCCGGATACGCCCACGATCAGACCGGCGAAACCGATGCACAGGCTGGTGACCTGCTTCCACGACGGCACAAAGCGCCGCCAGCCGACCTTGTTGGCGCGCGGGTAGTCGATCAGACGCCGCTTGGCGGGCCGCCCGTCGCCACGCCCGCGGCCGCGGCCGCCCTCGGGGCCACCGCCACCACCGCCACGGCGGCCTCCACCGCCATGGCCGCCGGCACCGGAGCCCGCCGCCGAGGCGTCGGACCCCCTCCGGCGGCCGCCGCGCTGGGCGGCCCTGCGGGCCTCGGCCCGACCGCCCGTCCGCGACTCGTGCCCGGAGGGGTCACCGTAGGGGGCAGGACCGGCAGCGGAGCCACGCGAACGGGCGCCACGGCGCCCCGATGACTCTTGTGCGGCGCGTCGGGCCGCGGCACGTCCGCCACTCTGCGGCTGTGGCGGTTTGCGACGGTGCTCGCTCATGGAACGAATACTCCTCGGGCAGGCGCGCTATCTCGTCGCCTGAAGGCGGCAGTTGTCTTCAGGTCCCCCCGATGCACGGCCCACGCCAAAGGCACGAGCCGCAATACACCGAGGACGGGGACGCCAGATATCGGCCCACGGTTCCCGGCAGTCTGCATGCCGCACAGACTACGCACGGCCAAAACCTGCCCAGTGTTGAAATTCACTCCAAATCAGTCAGGTTGCATCGCACGAATCGGTGATGTGACGCCGTTCACCACCTCCCCCCTTGTCCCCCTCCGATGCCCGTTCTATCGTCTGGATGTATCGAGTCGATACATCAGCACGAGATAAAGAACGCATCGGGCCGAGGAGGCGGAGGATGACCAGACGTTCCGGCATCCTCGAGTTCGCCGTCCTCGGCCTGCTCCGTGAGTCCCCGATGCACGGCTACGAGCTGCGAAAACGGCTCAACACCTCACTCGGGGTGTTCCGTGCGTTCAGCTACGGCACCCTCTACCCGTGCCTCAAGGCACTGGTCGCGAGCGGCTGGATCGCCGAGGAGACGGACGACGCTCCGGAGGGGGTCCCCGCCGCGGCTCTGACAGGGCGCCGAGCCAAGATCGTCTACCGATTGACCGCATCGGGCAAAGAGCACTTCGAGGAGTTGCTCGCCCACTCCGGACCGGATGCGTGGGAGGACGAGCACTTCGGCGTCCGCTTCGCATTCTTCGGCCAGACGTCGCGGGACGTGCGGATGCGGGTGCTGGAAGGCCGCCGCAGCCGGCTGGAGGAGCGCCTTGAGAAGATGCGCACCTCGTTGGCCAGATCCCAAGAGCGGCTGGACGACTACACCCTCGAACTGCAACGCCACGGCATGGAATCCGTGGAGCGCGAAGTCCGTTGGTTGAACGAGCTCATCGAGAGTGAGCGCGCCGGGCGCGATCAGCGCGCACCGGGTCCCGCAGCGCATGACATGAAGAACCAGTCAGGAGATACGGGCGGCCTGCCCCGGCACCGGGGTGGTTCCCGGCCGGATCCGTCCGATGACACCACCACATGAGGCTCTGCTGTGCAGGTCCTCATCGAGAACACAGGGAGCAACCGGAATGGGTTCGGTTCGCGTAGCCATCGTCGGCGTGGGCAACTGCGCCGCCTCGCTGGTACAGGGCGTCGAGTACTACAAGGACGCCGACCCGAAGAGCCGCGTGCCCGGCCTCATGCACGTGCAGTTCGGCGACTACCACGTGCGTGACATCGAGTTCGTGGCGGCCTTCGACGTAGACGCCAAGAAGGTCGGCCTCGACCTCGCGGACGCCATCGGCGCCAGCGAGAACAACACCATCAAGATCTGCGACGTGCCGAACACCGGCGTGCAGGTCCAGCGCGGCCACACCCTCGACGGCCTGGGCAAGTACTACCGCCAGACCATCGAGGAGTCCCCCGAGGCCCCGGTCGACATCGTCCAGGTCCTCAAGGACAAGCAGGTCGACGTCCTGGTCTGCTACCTCCCTGTCGGCTCCGAGGACGCCGCGAAGTACTACGCCCAGTGCGCCATCGACGCCAAGGTCGGGTTCGTCAACGCCCTTCCGGTCTTCATCGCCGGCACCAAGGAGTGGGCGGACAAGTTCACCGAGGCCGGTGTCCCGATCGTCGGTGACGACATCAAGTCGCAGGTCGGCGCCACGATCACGCACCGCGTGATGGCCAAGCTCTTCGAGGACCGGGGCGTCATCCTGGACCGCACGATGCAGCTGAACGTCGGCGGCAACATGGACTTCAAGAACATGCTCGAGCGCGAGCGCCTGGAGTCCAAGAAGATCTCCAAGACGCAGGCCGTCACCTCCCAGATCCGGGACCGTGAGCTGGGCGAGGACAACGTCCACATCGGCCCCTCGGACTTCGTGGCGTGGCTGGACGACCGCAAGTGGGCCTACGTCCGCCTCGAGGGCCGCGCCTTCGGCGACGTCCCGCTGAACCTCGAGTACAAGCTCGAGGTCTGGGACTCCCCCAACTCCGCGGGCGTCATCATCGACGCGCTGCGCGCCGCGAAGATCGCCAAGGACCGCGGCATCGGCGGCCCGATCCTCTCCGCGTCCTCGTACTTCATGAAGTCGCCGCCGGTGCAGTACTTCGACGACGAAGCGCGGGAGAACGTCGAGAAGTTCATCAACGGTGAGGTCGAGCGCTGACGCGCCCTCCGTGACCTTGCTCCGCAGGCCTCCGGGTATTCCACCCGGGGGCCTGCGGGCTGTGTGAGGCTGTGCCTCATGCATGCTGTGCGCGATCTCCGCGTATTACTCCGGCTACGTGACTTCCGTTCGCTCCTTGCCGCACGGCTTCTGTCCCAGGCTGCCGACGGGGTCTTCCAGGTCGCGCTCGCCACCTACGTCGTCTTCTCACCCGAGAAGCAGACCTCACCCGCGGCCATCGCCTCCGCCATGGCGATCCTGCTGCTGCCGTACTCGCTCCTCGGGCCGTTCACCGGCGTGCTGCTCGACCGCTGGCGGCGCCGCCAGGTCCTGCTCTACGGCAATCTGCTGCGCACACTGCTGGCCATGGCGACGGCCGCGCTGATCGTGTCGGACGTCCCCGACTGGCTCTTCTACGCCTCGGCCCTGTCGGTGACCGCCGTGAACCGCTTCGTCCTGGCCGGGCTCTCGGCCGCGCTACCCCGGGTCGTCGACGGCGGACAACAGCTGGTCATGGCCAACTCCCTTGCCCCCACGGCCGGCACGCTCGCCGCGACGGCGGGCGGCGGACTCGCCTTCGCGGTCCGGCTGGCCGGCTCGGACGTGGACGCGTTCGTCGTGCTGCTGGCCGCGGCCCTCTACTTCTGCTCGGCGCTCACCGCGCTGCGCATGACGCCACAGCTGCTCGGCCCCGATCTCACCGACCTCCAACCGCACCTGCGAGAAGCCCTGCTGAGCACCGTACGAGGTCTCGCGGAGGGGTTGCGTCATCTCGCCGAGCGACGCACCCCGGCCCGTGCGCTGGCCGCGATGACCCTCATCCGCTTCTGCTACGGAGCGCTGACGGTCATGGTGCTGATGCTGTGCCGGTACTCCTGGGCCGAGACCGAATCCGAGGGCCTGGCTCTGCTCGGGATCACCGTCTTGGTATCGGGCGCGGGCTTCTTCATGGCCGCCGTCGTCACTCCATGGGCGGTGGCGCGCTTCAGCGCGTTCGGCTGGATTGCCTGCTGTGCCGCCATGGGCGCGGTGCTGGTGCCGGCGCTCGGCCTGTTCTTCACGCCGGGGCCGATGCTGGCCGCCGCCTTCGTGCTCGGTCTCGGCACACAGGGAACCAAGATCTCCACGGACACGGTCGTCCAGTCGACGGTCGACGATGCGTTCCGCGGCCGGATCTTCGCCATCTACGACGTGCTGTTCAACGTCGCCTTCGTCGGTGCCGCCGCGGTCGCCGCCCTCATACTGCCGCCGGACGGCAGGTCCACCGTCCTGCTCCTCATGGTGACCGTGATCTACGCACTCGTCGCCGCGGCAGTGGTGCGCTTGAGGAGCGATTAGGCACCGCTTCCCCGCACGCCGGCGACCGGGCCCAGCAGCCGTGGCACGGACCCGATACCTTACGGGCGTCCTACACGAGCCTGTACACATCAAACTTCGGGGGAGTTCCATGACCATGCCGCCTCAAGGCCCGAACCCATACGGCCAGGCGCCGTACGGGCAGAACCCGTACCCCCAGGCACCGCCGCCGCCCCAGGCTCCCTACGGTCAGCCCCAGCCCGGGTACGGCCACCCTCAGCAGCCACAGGCTCCGTACGGCTACCAGCAGCCGCAACCGGGATACCCCGCGCCGCCGCAGCAGCCCTACATGCAGGGCGGTGCTCCCGTTCCGCCGCCGCGTCCCGCCAAGAACCGGTCTCCCAAGGCGATCCTGAAGGGCATCGGCGTCGTCTTCGTGCTGATCGCCTTCGCGTTCTTCTGGATCACCAGCCTGGACGACGCGGACAGCGCCGAGGTCGGTGACTGCGTGAAGAAGTCCGCAAGCTCGCTCGACGACGGCCTCAAGGTGGTGGATTGCGGCACCTCGGAGGCCCAGTACAAGGTGACCGCGGTGCACAACGACACCTCCGACCCCTCCGTCTGCCCTGCGGGGGAATCGGCGTACACCAAGTCCGTGCAGCGTCGTAAGCGCGCCGACACCCACATGGTGCTCTGTCTGACCCCCGCGAAGTAGAGCGAACCGAGCACGCCGGATAAGCCTTGGGGCGGTGTTTCCCGTGAAACACCGCCCCAAGCCGCATGCACCATGTTTCACGTGAAACATGGCGGCCCACCGACCGCCTGTTTCACGTGAAACATCAGCCCTGCGTCGCCCACCACTCCTTCAGAGCGGCGATGGCTGCCTCCCGGTCCATCGGACCGTGCTCCAGCCGGAGCTCCAGCATCTGCTTGTACGCCTTGCCGACCTCGGGCCCAGGGCGGATGCCCAGGATCTGCATGATGTCGTTGCCGTCCAGGTCGGGCCGGATCGCCTCCAGCTCTTCCTGCTCCTGGAGCCGCGCGATGCGCTCTTCGAGTCCGTCGTAGGCGCGTGACAGCGCAGCGGCCTTGCGCTTGTTGCGGGTGGTGCAGTCCGAGCGTGTCAGCTTGTGCAGCCGCTCCAGCTGGGGGCCGGCATCGCGCACATAGCGGCGGACCGCGGAGTCCGTCCACTCTCCCGTTCCATAGCCGTGGAAGCGCAGATGCAGCTCCACCAGACGCGAGACGTCCTTGACCATGTCGTTGGAGTACTTCAGCGCGGTCATCCGCTTCTTGGTCATCTTCGCGCCCACCACCTCGTGGTGGTGGAAAGAGACCCGGCCGTCCTTCTCGAAGCGACGCGTCCTGGGCTTGCCGATGTCGTGCAGCAGGGCCGCCAGCCGCAGGACCAGATCGGGTCCGTTCTCTTCGAGGTCCATCGCCTGGTCCAGCACCGTCAGCGAGTGCTCGTAGACGTCCTTGTGCCGGTGATGCTCGTCACTCTCCAGCCGCAGGGCCGGCAGCTCGGGCAGGACCCGGTCGGCCAGGCCGGAATCGACGAACAGCCGCAGGCCCTTACGCGGGTGCCCGGCCAGCAGCAGCTTGTTCAGCTCGTCCCGTACCCGCTCGGCCGAGACGATCTCGATGCGCTCCGCCATCGCCTTCATCGCGGCGACGACCTCGGGGGCGACCTCGAAGTCCAGCTGGGCGGCGAAGCGGGCGGCCCGCATCATCCGCAGCGGATCGTCCGAGAACGACTCCTCCGGCGTGCCCGGCGTCCGCAGGACACGGGCGGCCAGGTCCTCCAGGCCGTCGTGCGGGTCGACGAACTCTTTCTGCGGCAGCAGCACCGCCATGGCGTTCACCGTGAAGTCCCGGCGGATCAGGTCTTCCTCGATCGAGTCGCCGTAGGACACCTCGGGCTTGCGGGAGGTGCGGTCGTAGGCCTCGGAACGGTAGGTCGTGACCTCGATGTCGAACGAGTCCTTCTTGCACCCGACCGTGCCGAAGGCGATGCCGACCTCCCAGACCGCGTCCGCCCACGGCCGGACGATCTTCAGTACGTCCTCGGGACGGGCATCGGTGGTGAAGTCCAGGTCGTTGCCGAGCCGGCCCAGCAGTGCGTCCCGGACCGAGCCGCCGACCAGGGCAAGCGTGAACCCGGCCTCCTGGAATCGGCGGGCCAGGTCGTCCGCGACAGGGGAGACCCGCAGCAGTTCGCTCACGGCGCGCCGCTGCACATGGTTCAGCGCGTTCGTCGACTGCGCGCTCTGCTCGGCGTGCGGAGTGGGGAGGTCATTGTTGGCGTTCGGCACAACAGAACAGGGTACGTGGCCGCGCAGCGCCGAGCGCCACGTAATAAAGGGGACAGGCCGGTCATGCGGCGGCCGGCACCGCGATCATGTGGAGCACTCCCCGGCACTCGGGTGCGGCAGGCCTCGTTACCATTCGTGGACGCACATTCCGACGACCACTGACGACGACGAGGGACGGACGAGCGCGTGGCCGAGGCGGCAGGGTTCCAGGTGACTGAACGGCCGCGTGGTCGATGGCTGCGAAGGACCGTGACGCTGCTCACTGGAGTCCCCCTGCTCGTGGGACTGCTCCAGGTCCCGCACGCCCCCTCCGCGCAGGCGGCCCCGACGGGCTCCCGCACGGTCGACGTGACCATCGACTCACTGTCCCCCTCCGCTCCCGCCAAGAGCGACACGGTCACCGTCTCCGGCACGCTGACCAACGACGGTCGCAGCACGATCACCGACGCCCACGTCGGAATGCACCGCGGCGACGCGCTCAGCAGCCGCAGCGCCATCGAGGCCGCGACGCATCGCAACGGCTACCTGCCGGGAGTGGACGGCGAGGAGGTCAAGGACCACCAGCAGAAGATCGACAAGCTGGAGCCCGGCGTCAGCCGGCCCTTCACCCTCAGCGTCCCGGTCAAGGACCTCGACCTCGGCGACGACGGCGTGTACCAGCTCGGCGTCTCACTGTCCGGGCGCGCACAGGCCGGGTCCTATGAGCAGGTCCTGGGGATCGACCGGACGTTCCTGCCCTGGCAGGCCGCCAACGCCGAGAAGAAGACCCAGCTCACCTACCTGTGGCCGCTGATCTCCTCCACCCGCCTCACCGCCGAGACCGTCGGCGACGCCCAGCAGACGCCGGTCTTCCGCAACGACGACCTCGCCGCCGAGCTGGCCCCCGGCGGCCGGCTGCAGCAGATGGTCGCGCTCGGCAAGAACCTGCCGGTGACCTTCGTCATCGACCCCGACCTGCTCGCGACCGTCGACGCGATGACCAAGTCGTACCGGGTGGGCGGCCCGGACGGCCCGATGGGCAAGAACCAGGCGGTCGCCAAGCAGTGGCTGCACGAACTCGAGGAAGCGGTCACCTCGCACGAGGTGGTGGCGCTGCCCTTCGCGGACCCCGACCTCGCCTCGCTCGCGCACCACGGCAAGGGCGTGCCCAGCGCGCTCAGCCACCTCGGCCCGGCCACCGACCTCGCCGAGAAGACCGTGGACACGATCCTCGGCGTCAAGCCGCGTACGGACTTCGCCTGGCCCGTGGACGGCGCGGTCGACTCCTCCATCGTCGATGTCGCCACCTCGGCCGGTGCGCACAACGTGATCACGCGTAGCGACAGCCTGCGGGAGAACGGCGGGCTGTCCTACACCCCGACGGCGGCCCGTCCCATCGGCGGCGGCAACACCGCCATCGTCGCGGACGCACCGCTCTCACAGGCGTTCGAGGGCGATATGTCGAAGGCCGGGAACGCCACCCTCGCGGTCCAGGAGTTCATCGCCCAGACCCAGATGATCAGCCTCCAGGAACCGGACCGGCAGCGCAGCATCGTCGTCGCACCGCAGCGGATGCCGTCGGTCAGCCAGGCCCAGGCCATGGCCACCGCGCTGCGTCAGCTGAACGAGTCCGGGCGCTGGACCACGCCGCTGCACCTCGGCGCCGCCGCCAAGGCCAAGCCCGACCCCGCGGCCAGCCGCCGTGTGCCCAGCGGCGCCGCCTACCCGTCCTCGCTGCGCCGGCACGAGCTGCCCACGGAGGCCTTCCGGCAGATCCAGGGGACCCAGGTCGCGCTGGACGACTTCCGGGTGATCCTGGCGCAGCCGGAGCGGGTGGTGACGCCGTTCGGCAACGCGATAATGCGCGAGATGTCGACGGAGTGGCGGTCCGATGCCTCCGGCGCCTCGGCGTTCCGTCGCTCGGTGCGCAGCTACCTCGACGGCCTGACCAAGAAGGTCCACCTGATCCAGAAGTCGGACGCCACGCTCTCCGGGCGCAGCGCCACGATTCCGGTGACGGTCCAGAACAACCTGGTCCAGGGCGTCAAGGACATGACGCTGAAACTGACCTCCTCCCAGCCCAACCGCCTGGACGCGGGCAAGCCGCAGCAGATCACGGTCGACGGCGGGCACAGCCAGTCGTTCAAGTTCAACACCACGGCCAATGCCAACGGCCGCGCGTGGGTGACCGCCCAGCTCTACACGTCGGACGGAAAGCCCTACGGTGGCCCCATGACGTTCCAGGTGAACGTCACGGAGATCACCGCCACTGTGATGCTCGTCATCGCCGGCGGTGTGCTGCTGCTCGTCCTCGCCGGAGTGCGGATCTACCTCCAGCGCAAGCGGGCCGCGGCCCAGCGCGCCGAGGACGGGTCGGACGGCGACGGCTCCGACGGTGACGGGCCTGACGGCGAGGAAGGCACGGACGGCGACAGCGGTGGCACGGACGGCGACACCCCCGAGCAGCCGAGTGACCCCAAGCCGGACACCGGTTCGGAAAGCTCCGACCCGTCCGGCTCAGGTGAGAAAGTGGACCGTTGATATATGGCGGGGCCGGATGGCCGGCGACGGATGAGGTGGGGCAGCGATGAATGCGCCGTACGACGGTGACCGGGGCCGGGGCGCCAATGGCGACCCCATGGGGCCGGTCCCTCCGACGCCCCCGCCCTCAGCGGACCGTGATCCCTTTGTGCAGGACGCCTACCGCGACAGCCCGCACCGCGCACCGGACCCGATGGCCCAGGGTCCGGTGAGCGAGGCACGCTACGACCGCCCCGCGCACCCCCCTGCGCCTCCGGCGCAGCCCGCGCACCCGCTCTACCAGCAGCCGGGCCGCCATACCCCCGACGCACAGCCGTGGCCCGCGCCTGCGCCCTCCGAGCCGCAGGGCCCCGGCCGCGATCTCCAGTACAGCGACGATGCCGCGACGATGCAGTTCATGGGCGTCGACGATCGAGGCGCCCAGGCCGCCGGCGACCGTCCGGAGCCCGACGCCTTCGCGCATCTCTTCCGCGACCAGCAGCAGCCCTACGAGCCGCAGCGCCCGGCGCCCGCCGGCCCGCCTGCCACGCCCTCCGCTGCCGCCGCGGCACCCGCACCGGAGCCCGTACCGCAGCAGACCGCTCCGGCGCCGGCACCCGCCCCCGTGGCGGCGGCCGGCAAGTCCTCCGCCAAGCCCTCCGGGGGCCGCGCCTCCGGCCTGCTCAAGTCCAGTGCGGTGATGGCCGCCGGCACGATGGTGTCCCGTCTCACGGGCTTCATCCGCTCGGCGCTGATCGTCGCGGCGCTCGGCGGCGCCGTGCTCGGCGACTCCTGGCAGGTCGCCTACCAGCTCCCGACGATGATCTTCATCCTGACCATCGGCGGCGGTCTGAACTCCGTCTTCGTCCCGCAGCTGGTGCGTGCGATGAAGGAGGACGACGACGGTGGCGAGGCCTATGCCAACCGGCTGCTGACCCTGGTCGTCGTGGTCCTCGGCGTGCTGACGGTGCTGTCGGTGTTCGCCGCTCCGCTGCTGGTGAAGCTGGTCTCCTTCGACATCTCGCGCGACCCCGCGGCCAACGAGGTCGCCGTCGCGTTCACCCGCTACTGCGTGCCCACGATCTTCTTCATGGGTCTGCATGTGGTGATGGGGCAGATCCTCAACGCCCGCGGCCGCTTCGGCGCGATGATGTGGACCCCGGTCCTCAACAACATCGTCATGATCGCCACCTTCGGCCTGTTCATCTGGGTCTACGGCACGGCGAAGACCTCGCACATCGGCGTCACCACCATCCCCGACGAGGGCATCCGGCTCCTGGGCATCGGCACCCTCCTCGGGCTCGTCGTCCAGGCGCTGGCGATGATCCCCTACCTGCGCGACGCCGATTTCCGGCTCCGGCTCCGCTTCGACTGGCGCGGCCACGGCCTGGGCAAGGCCGCCAAGCTCGCCAAGTGGACGGTGCTGTTCGTGCTCGCCAACCAGGCGGGCGTCCTCGTCGTCACCCAGCTGTCCACCTGGGCCGGCAACACCGCCGACCAGCAGGGCCACCCGGGCACCGGCTTCATCTCGTACGCCAGCGCCCAGCTGATCTGGAACATGCCGCAGGCGATCATCACCGTCTCCGTCATGGCGGCGCTGCTGCCGCGGCTGGCACGGTCCGCCCACGACGGTGACACCGGAGCCGTCCGGGACGACATGTCGCAGGGCCTGCGCACCTCCGCCGTCGCCATCGTCCCGATCTCGTTCGGCTTCCTCTCCCTCGGCATCCCGCTGTGCACGCTGGTCTACGGCTCGTCCGGCGCCGGCGTCCCGATGGGCTACATGCTGATGGCCTTCGGTGTGGGCCTGATCCCGTTCTCGGTGCAGTACGTCGTCCTGCGCGCCTTCTACGCGTACGAGGACACCCGCACGCCCTTCTACAACACGGTGATCGTCGCCGCGGTCAACGCAGCGGCCTCCGGGCTCTGCTTCCTGATCCTGCCCGCCCGCTGGGCCGTGGTCGGCATGGCGGCCTCCTACGGCCTGGCCTACATCATCGGCGTCGGTGTGGCCTGGCGGCGCCTGAGCAAGCGGATGGACGGCGATCTCGACACCGCTCATGTCGTACGGACCTACGCGCGGCTCGCCGGCGCCAGCATCCCGGCCACGATCGTCTCCGGAGCCGTGGTGTACGCAATCATGCAGACCCTCGGCAGCGGATTCCTCGGCTCGCTGGCCGCGCTGGTCGCCGGCATCGCCGCACTTCTGGGCGTGTTCTACATCGCCGCACGCAAAATGCGCATCGAGGAAATGAACGCCCTGGTCGGCATGGTCCGGTCAAAGCTTGGGCGTTGATTGAGCACAACCATCGACTGCCACCGTGTGTCGTGCATAGTGGCGGACTGTGGGCACAATTGTCTTGGCTCATTGAGCCTGCAACGGATGGGGAGGCAGGAACGACGGTGGCGGAACGGAGCACGGCTGCCGTCGACGTGGCCGACACGAGCGGTGAGGAACCGCTGACCGCCAAGGCGGTCAAGGCCACGGACGACGGTGCTAAGGCCGAAAAGGTATCCGGCGGGGAACAGGACGCCGCACGCACCGATGAGCAGCGTGCCCAGGCGACCGAGGCCCAGCCACCGGAACTGCACAGCGGCCACAAGCTCGCCAGACGCTACCGACTCGAGGAGTGCGTCACCCGTCTGGACGGATTCAGCAGCTGGCGTGCAGTGGACGAGAAGCTGCGCCGGGCCGTCGGCGTGCACATCCTGCCCGCCGACCATCCGCGGGCCCGGCCGGTGCTCTCCGCCGCGCGCTCCTCGGCTCTGCTCGGCGACCCCCGGTTCGTCCAGGTCCTGGACGCGGTCGAGGAGAACGACCTCGTCTACGTCGTCCATGAGTGGCTGCCGGACGCCACGGAACTCACCACCGTGCTGGCCAACGGACCGCTCGAGCCGCACGACGCCTACCAGCTCGTCAGCCAGGTCTCCCAGGCCATGGCCGCCGCGCACCGCGAGGGCCTGGCCCATCTGCGGATCACCCCCGGTTCGGTGCTGCGCACGGAATCCGGGCAGTACCGCATCCGTGGTCTTGCCGTCATGGCGGCGCTGCGCGGCATCACCTGCGAGCACCCGCAGCGCACGGACACCGAGGCGATCGGCGCGCTGCTGTACGCCGCGCTGACCCAGCGCTGGCCGTACGAGAACGACGCCCACGGCCTGACCGGCCTGCCCAAGGGCGTCGGGCTGATCGCTCCCGACCAGGTGCGCGCCGGCGTCCACCGCGGGCTCTCCGAGCTGGCCATGCGTGCCCTGATCAACGACGGCGCCACGGCTTCCCGCCAGGAGCAGCCCTGCACCACCCCGGAGGAACTGGCCAAGGCCGTTGCGGCCATGCCGCGTATCCGGCCTCCGGAGACGGCGTTCACCACGCCGCCGCCGTATCAGCGCACGGGGTACCAGCAGGGCAACTACCGGCAGTCGTCGGCGCACAACGGCCAGGCCGCCCGGCAGACGCAGCCCGTTCCCACGCCTCCGCCGCCGCTGCAGAGCCGCACCGGCCGGGCGCTGAAGTGGTCCGTCTCCGCGCTGCTGATCGCTGCGCTGGGGCTGGGCAGCTGGCAGCTCGCGGACACGCTGCTGAAGCGGGAGAACGACCAGGAAGACCCGGGGAACTCGCAGAGCAGCGGCGGCCGGGCGAAGAAGCCGAGCGGCAAGCCCCTGTCGATAACGGGCGCCACGGAGTTCTCGCCCCTGGCCGAACCCTTCTCAGCAGCGCAGGCGGCCAATGCCACGGACGGCGACCCGGGTACCGCCTGGGTGACAGGTCGGTTCAAGGGCTGGGCAAACTTCGGAAACCTGCCGTCGCGCGCGAACGGCAGCGGCATCATCGTCGACCTCGGAAGCGCGAAGGACATCTCCGGGATACAGGTCAGCATGTATCGGCCGGGCCAGACCGTGGAAGTCCGCGCGGCGGCGGCTTCCGCAGTCGACCCGACGAAGCTCGACGATTTCTCACGGCACCTCTCCAAGCCGGAGAAGGCAGGTGACCGGCTGGATGTGAAACTCGACCAGCCGGTGCGAACCCGCTATGTACTGATCCGCGTCACGGAACTCCCCAGCGATGGGGAATCGGATTGGTACCGGGGTGGCCTTTCAGAAATCAAAATTTCAGGCTGATACCGCGGACCGCACTTTCCCGCCCGCCGGTACCTTCGCCTTGGGCACGAGGGCCTGCCGAGTCATCGGCAGGCCCTCGTGTCGTGTGCTGCTCAGCTGCGTCCCTGGGTGACCTGGGCGACGACGAAGCAGACAGCGCCCATGATCCCCCTAAGGGCTGCCCCGGCCAGGCTTCCGACGGCCGCTGCACGGCCTGCTTCCGCATGAGGAATTCCAGAACAATTCCGCGCGGGCCATTCCGGCGCGAAATCCAGTCAACATCGCCGTGCGAAGCGGGCCATACCAAATGACCTCGGATCGCTGCGCGCAACAAACAACCGGAAGAATGACTGGAAAACGACACCTGTACGGCCGCCATGCCGAGAAGGAAAAGCGCCGGTACGGCCTTCAGAAATCCCAGGGACGAGGTCGCGCGCCTACGAATACCTGGCACTTCTCCCGACGGCTGCCTACCATGCGGGGTACGAGGTTGCTGCCAACCCGTGGACTCATCACGTCGCGGTGCGACAGGTCGACGATCGCCGGTGTGTGACAAGGTCAAGGTTCCGAGGGTTCAGCCGCTGGGCAAGGGGGTTTGAATGGGTGCGCTGGACGAACTTGGTGATCAGGACCTCCTGGCTCGCCATGTCGCCGGCGACCCCGACGCCTTCGGGGAGATCGTCCGGCGGCACCGCGACCGGCTCTGGGCAGTGGCACTGCGCACCCTGGGGGACCGCGAGGAAGCCGCCGACGCCGTGCAGGACGCCCTGGTCTCCGCCTATCGTGCGGCCCACACCTTCCGTGGTCAGTCCGCCGTGACGACCTGGTTGCACCGCATCACGGTCAACGCCTGTCTGGACCGGGCCCGCAAGGCCGCCTCCCGGCGCACCTCTCCCGTCGCAGAGACCGAGCGGCTGGAGCAGCTGCTGGAGCCCGAGGAATCCGCCGCCGCACCCGCCGAGCGCCAGGATCTGTACCGGGAGCTGCTGAGTGCGCTGCGCACACTCCCGGAGGAGCAGCGTGCCGCTCTCGTCCTCGTCGATATGCAGGGCTATCCCGTCGCGGAGGCTGCCGCCGTCCTCGATATCCCGACCGGGACGGTGAAGAGCCGCTGCGCACGAGGCCGCGCTCGGCTCCTGCCCTTGGTCACCCATCTGCGCGCTGACGGCGGGGGTAGCGAACCCGCGAGCCGGGGAAGGAACCGGGCGCAGGGGACATCCGTCCCACCGACGGCAGGGCCGAAGGACACAGGTGCCGTGAAGGGCGGAGGTGGGTGAGCGTGACGTCGACGACCGGCACGGGTGAGCACCCGGAGGTCTCTGAGATCTCCGACCTCACGGACGGGCTGCTCTCCCCCTCCCGCACCGCAGATCTGCGCGACCACCTCGCCGCCTGTGCGCTGTGCGAGGACGTCTATGAGTCCCTGGAGGAGATCCGGGGGCTGCTCGGCACGCTCCCCGGTCCGGTGCGAATGCCGGCCGATGTCGCCGGACGCATCGATGCCGCCCTCGCCGCCGAGGCGCTGCTGGATGCCACCGCTCCTGGCGTCGAGGGGCATGTTTCACGTGAAACAGCCACCTCGCCGATCGCTGTTTCACGTGAAACCGATGCCGAGTCCCCCCGTCGTGAAACGCCGTCCACCCGGCCCGCCGGACGGCCTCGGGGCGCATCCGGCCCGGGCCGCCCGGCAGCGGGCGGTCGCTCGTCCCGCGCACGCCGCTGGCCACGGATTCTGCTCGGCACCGCAGCGGCTGCCGCGATCTTCAGCTTCGGTGGCCTTCTGCTCCAGAACGCCACCATGGACAGCCCCCAGGGCCACCACCAGGACCGGTCCACCGCGACCACCGAAAAGAACATGAACGGCGCGGCCGGCCTCACCGCCGCGAGCCTTGAATCACATGTCCGCGGCCTGCTGGCGTCCAAGGGCTCGCACAAGTCCCCTGATGTCGGTGCTCAGGGCCTCCCCGAGACACCGCTGCGGGGCAACGCCGACACGATTCCGTCCTGTGTCCGCCAGGGCATCGGGCGCCCCGAAGCGCCGCTCGCGTCCAGCCACACCCGCTACCAGGGCAAGGACGCCTTCCTCGTCGTACTGCCGGATCCGAGCGATGCACGGCGGGTCTCGGCGTATGTCGTCGCCTCCTCGTGCGTCTCCGCCACGCCGCCGGCTCCCGGAAAGGTCCTGCTGTCGCACTCGTACCAGCGAGACTGAAGGACGAGAAGTGCGCTGTGACACTCCGGGAATGCTCGCCCCGTAGGATCCGTTGGGTGGGGTGAGAGTTCCCCGAGCCCCAGCAAGCAGTCGGCAGAGACAAGGAAGACACCCGTGAGCGACGTCCGCAACGTGATCATCATCGGCTCCGGGCCCGCGGGCTACACCGCAGCGCTCTACACCGCCCGCGCGTCCCTGAAGCCGCTCGTCTTCGAAGGTGCCGTCACCGCCGGAGGCGCGCTGATGAACACCACCGACGTGGAGAACTTCCCCGGTTTCCGTGACGGCATCATGGGGCCGGACCTCATGGACAACATGCGCGCCCAGGCCGAGCGCTTCGGTGCCGAACTCGTGCCGGACGACATCGTCGCGGTCGATCTCTCCGAAGAGATCAAGACGGTCACCGACACCACAGGAAACGTGCACCGGGCCAAGACGGTCATCGTCAGCACCGGCTCCCAGCACCGCAAGCTCGGCCTGCCCCGCGAGGACGAGCTGTCCGGCCGCGGTGTCTCCTGGTGCGCCACGTGCGACGGGTTCTTCTTCAAGGACCAGGACATCGCCGTCATCGGCGGCGGCGACACCGCGATGGAAGAGGCCACCTTCCTCTCCCGCTTCGCCAAGTCGGTCACGGTCGTCCACCGCCGTGACGTCCTGCGCGCCAGCAAGGCGATGCAGGATCGTGCCTTCGCCGACCCGAAGATCAAGTTCGTGTGGGACAGCGAGGTCGCCGAGATCCACGGCGAGAACAAGCTCGCGGGTCTGACGCTGCGCAACGTCAAGACCGGTGAGACCTCCGAGCTCCCCGTCACGGGCCTGTTCATCGCGATCGGCCATGACCCGCGGACCGAGCTGTTCAAGGGCCAGCTGACGCTCGACGACGAGGGATACCTCAAGGTCGACGCCCCCAGCACCCGCACCAACCTGCAGGGGGTCTTCGCCGCGGGCGATGTCGTGGACCACACCTACCGTCAGGCGATCACCGCTGCCGGCACGGGCTGCTCCGCCGCCCTCGACGCCGAGCGCTTCCTCGCCGCGCTGTCGGACGGCGAGGCGACCGCCGAGCCGGAGAAGACCGCCTCCGCCTGACCCGCGCACCCAGCTTTCCCAACACCCACTCAGTAAGGAGATTGCCATGGCCGGCGCCACGGTGACCGTCACGGACGCCAACTTCGAAGAGGTCGTCCTCAACAGCGACAAGCCCGTCCTCGTGGACTTCTGGGCCACCTGGTGCGGCCCGTGCCGCCAGATCGCCCCGTCCTTGGAGGCCATTGCCGCCGAGCACGACGAGATCGTCATCGCCAAGCTGAACACCGACGAGAACCCGGCGACCACCGCCAAGTACGGCGTCATGTCGATTCCGACGATGAACGTCTACAAGGGCGGCGAGGTCGTGAAGACCATCGTCGGCGCCAAGCCGAAGGCCGCCATCGAGCGCGACCTGGCGGACTTCCTCGCCTGAGTCACGCCGTTCGTTTCACGTGAAACGGGCCCGCCCTCATCGAGGGGCGGGCCCGTTCTCCGTTTCACGTGAAACAGACTGCCTTACAGCGGTCGCAGGGCGGGTTCCTTCTGGACGGCTCCCAGCAGACGGTCGAGCGCCAGCTCCACATCTTCCTTCCACGAGATCGTGGTCCGCAGCTCAAGGCGCAGCCGCGGAAAGCGGGGGTGGGGCCGTACGGTCTTGAAGCCCACCGCGAGGAGATGATCTGCGGGCAGTACACACGCCGGCTCGGCCCAGCGAGCGTCGCCGAACGCCTCGATGGCCTTGAAGCCGCGCTGGATCAGGTCCTTGGCAACCGTCTGAACCATCACTCGACCCAGCCCCTGCCCCTGGAATCCAGGGGTCAGCCACGCCGTCAGCAGCTGCACCGCATCCGGCGACACCGGACTCGTGGGAAAGGCCATGGAGCGCGGCACATAGGCCGGCGGGGCATACATCACGAAGCCGGCCGGCACCTCGTCGACGTAGACGACCCGCCCGCAGGACCCCCACTCCAGCAGTACCGCCGAGATCCAGGCTTCCTTCTCCAGCTCGGGACGCCCCGCCTTTACCGCAGCCTCGCCGCTGACGGGGTCGAGCTCCCAGAAGACACAGGAGCGGCAGCGCTTGGGGAGATCCGGAAGGTTGTCCAGCGTGAGCGGTACGAGCCGACGGCCCATGAAGCAAGGTCCTCACTTCTCTCACCTGCCGCACCACGAAGCGCCGTCAGCGCCGCCTGCTCCCTGAGCAGACCACCAACGAACCCTCCGACGGCTGCGAGGCCGAACCCCGCCGCCAGCAGTCCGGTGCGGCTCACCGATCGCATGGCCCTCTCCTCGCTGTGAGGTGTCTCCACGTGGATCCGTGCCATACCCGAACGCATCGTATCCACCCTTTACGGGCACCGGTAGCGCGCGAGAGCAAAGGGCGGGCCGTGTTCCGGTATGGATTCCGGAACACGGCCCGCCCAGCTGCCGACGGTGTCAGCTCACTCTTCCTCGTTCTTCTCCTCGGCCAGCGTCTGGCCCAGGACAGGTCCCTCACCGGGGGCGAGAGTGCCGAGGATGCGCTCAAGATCTTCTATCGAGGCGAACTCGACAACGATCTTGCCCTTCTTCTGCCCCAGGTCGACCTTCACCCGGGTCTCGAAGCGGTCGGACAAACGGGAGGCGAGGCCGGTCAGCGCGGGGGACACCCGGGTACCGGCACGCGGTCCCTTCGCCTTGCTCGCGCTCTTGGGAGCCGAGCCCATCAGCTTCACGATCTCCTCGACCGTGCGCACCGACAGCCCTTCCGCCACGATGCGGTGCGCCAGGTGTTCCTGCTCCTCCGGTTCCTCCACGGAGAGCAGGGCACGGGCGTGGCCCGCGGAGAGCACGCCCGCGGCGAGCCGGTTCTGCACGGACGGCGAGAGGTTCAGCAGACGCAGCGTGTTGGAGACCTGCGGACGCGAGCGTCCGATCCGGTCGGCCAGCTCGTCATGCGTGCACTTGAAGTCCTTCAGCAACTGGTCGTAGGCGGCAGCCTCTTCCAGCGGGTTGAGCTGTGCCCGGTGCAGGTTCTCCAGGAGCGCGTCGAGGAGCAGCTTCTCATCGTCGGTGTCCCGGACGATGGCGGGAATCTTCTCCAGTCCGGCCTCACGGGACGCCCGCCAGCGGCGCTCCCCCATGATCAGCTCGTACTTGTCGGGCGCCGTCTGACGCACCACCACCGGCTGGAGCAGACCCACCTCCTTGATGGAGGTGATCAGCTCGGCAAGCGCATCCTCGTCGAAGACCGTTCGCGGCTGGCGCGGATTGGGCTTGATGGCGTCCAGCGGCACCTCGGCGAAGTGCGCGCCGACGACCTCCGACAGGCCCTCTGCCGATACCTCGGTCCCGGCCGCTTCCGTTTCACGTGAAACACCGCGCGCCGGCAGCGACGTCACCTTGGCGGCCGCCACTCCTCGCTCCGGGGTCAGCACCGGTACGGACGACGGTGACGTCGCCCCCTGTCCCACCGCAGGCCCGACATGATCCGTGCTCTGCGGTGCGGCGGGGATCAGCGCACCGAGCCCACGGCCCAGGCCTCTACGTCGTTCGCTCACTGATTCCCCTCCGAGATGCTGTGCTGTGCTTCGTAGTTGACGCTGAGGCCCTGGCCCCCGGTCTGCGGGGCTCCACGCAACGCGATCTCCCGGGCCGCTTCGAGATAGGAGAGCGAGCCGCTGGATCCCGGGTCGTAGGTGAGCACCGTCTGCCCGTAACTGGGTGCTTCGGAGATACGCACCGAGCGGGGAATGCTCGTACGGAGCACCTCGTGGCCGAAGTGGTTGCGCACCTCGTCGGCGACCTGGGACGCCAGGCGGGTACGCCCGTCGTACATCGTGAGCAGGATCGTCGAGACATGGAGCTGGGGGTTGAGATGCCCCCGCACCAAGTCGACGTTCCGCAGCAGCTGGCCCAGACCCTCCAGCGCGTAGTACTCACACTGAATCGGGATCAGTACCTCGGCTCCGGCGACCAGGGCGTTGACGGTCAGCAGGCCGAGCGAGGGCGGGCAGTCGATGAAGATGTAGTCCAGCGGCTGTTCGTACGCCTTGATGGCCCGGTCCAGCCGGCTCTCCCGTGCCACCAGGGAGACCAGCTCGATCTCAGCACCGGCCAGATCGATCGTGGCGGGAGCACAGAACAGTCCCTCCACATCCACGACCGGCTGCACCACATCGGAGAGCGGCTTGCTCTCCACCAGCACGTCATAGATCGACGGCACTTCGGAGTGGTGGTCGATACCCAGCGCCGTCGATGCGTTGCCCTGAGGATCGAGGTCGATCACCAGAACCCGTGCCCCGTGCAGGGCAAGCGAGGCCGCCAGGTTCACGGTGGTGGTGGTCTTGCCCACCCCGCCCTTCTGGTTGGCAACCACCATGACCCGAGTCTGTTCAGGCCGGGGCAGCCCCTCACCCGCGCGGCCAAGTGCCTCCACCGCCAGCTGAGCTGCACGACCGATCGGGGTGTCGTCCATCGGGGGCGGCGTTTCACGTGAAACGTCGTCCCCGAACGACTCGCTACGGGGACCGGGGACCGGATCGGTCATCGGTCCCGCGATGTTGGCGTCGGACCGCAAGGATTCACTCTCCTCGACATCAGGCTCGCAATGTTCAGAGCCTGCCATGCTTTCGGTGTCGTGAACCAGTGAGGTCCGTTCTCCTGTGGACGAATCCACATCTGTGGATACTTCCGTGACCCTTGTGGGCTTACGGTCGCGCGGCGCGGCGGCCGCACGACCGCGGCCGATGATCCCTTGCAGCAGAGAACGACGTTTCACGTGAAACACGATGCCAGCGTCGCGCCCGAATAAGCCGCGACACTCCGTCTTGGGTGGTTTTGATGGCGTTTATGGAATTAGCCCGTTCCCCTATTTCGCGGAACGGGACATCCCTCGCCTCAATGCCGGACTGATCCACACCGGCACAGGAACGTCAGCGCCGGCGCCCCCTCGACGCCCTGCTGACGCGGGCCGCCTTCGCCCGCTTGGCCGCGAAGCGCACACCGCCGGGGCTCTCGCCCACCTCGACCCGCACCACGGTGGTCGGCGGATCCACAATGCCCTCGCCCACCTGCACCACCGAGGTCTCCACCACACCGAGCTTGCTCAGCGCAGCCCGGGCGCCCTTGAGCTCCTCCTCCGCGGCATCGCCCTTGAGCGCCAGCATCTCGCCGTAAGGGCGCAGCAGCGGAACACCCCAGCCGGCGAGCCGGTCGAGCGGTGCGACGGCGCGCGCGGTCACCACATGCACCTGGGGAAGCTTGCCCATGACCTCTTCGGCTCGCCCCCGCACGACCGTGACGTGGTCGAGGCCGAGCAGCTCGACGACTTCCTGAAGGAAGTTCGTCCGCCGCAGCAGCGGCTCCAGGAGCATGATCTTCAGATCCGGGCGTACCAGCGCCAGCGGGATGCCGGGCAGCCCGGCCCCCGAACCCACATCGCACACCGAGACGCCCTCGGGCACCACCTCGGAGAGCACCGCACAGTTCAGCAGGTGCCGCTCCCACAGCCGCGGCACCTCACGCGGGCCGATCAGCCCTCGCTTCACACCCGCGTCGGCGAGCAGTTCGCCGTACCGCACGGCCTCCGGAAAGCGCTCGCCGAATACCTCCTGCGCCGCCTTAGGCGCAGGAGGGAGCTCCGCTGCTGCCTCCGTCACGGGAACCGCCCTTCCTCTGGACTGCTTTTCCTGCCGGGAACCCGGGCCTACTCACCCGGAATAACACAGAACGCTGACAACTTTTGGCCCCGCCTGCGAGCAGACGGGGCCAAAGAAAAACGGAAGTGCTGAGCGGTCAGGCCGGGAGGACAACCACTCGGCGCTGCGGCTCCTCGCCCTCGGACTCGCTGCGCAGCCCGGCCGCGGCCACGGCGTCGTGGACGACCTTGCGCTCGAACGGCGTCATCGGGTCGAGCTTCACCGGCTCGCCGGTGCCCTTGGCTTCCTCGGCCGCCTTCGCGCCGATCTCCGTGAGCTGCTCGCGCTTGCGCGCCCGGAAGCCTGCGATGTCGAGCATCAGACGGCTGCGGTCACCGGTCTCCCGGTGCACGGCCAGCCGGGTCAGCTCCTGCAGCGCCTCCAGCACCTCGCCGTCACGGCCCACCAGCTTCTGCAGGTCGCGGCTGGTCGAGTCGCTGATGATCGACACCGCGGCGCGGTCGGCCTCGACGTCCATGTCGATGTCACCGTCGAGGTCGGCGATGTCCAGCAGACCCTCGAGGTAGTCGGCCGCGATCTCGCCTTCCTGCTCCAGGCGGGTCAGGGTGTCGGTGCCCTCGGCGGCAGGGGTCGTGTCCGTCACGAAAGGACTCCTTCTTACTTCTTCGACGGGTGCTTGGGGCGCTGCTGGCCCTTGCGCTGTCCGGACTTGGCGGTGCGGGACCCGGAGGCGCCGCCCTTCTCCTTGCCGTCCTGCGTGTCCTTCTTCTCCAGCGATTGCTTCTTCGCTCCGCCCTGGTCAGAGCCCGCCGCCCCGGCACGCGTACGCTGCGCGCCGCCCGCGGCCGGAGCACCACCGGTCTGCCGCTTGGCCTTCGTCTGACGCTTGGGCTGCTGGCGGTTCTGACGCGCCTCCTCGGCAGCCTTCTTCGCCGCGATCTCGGCCGGGGCCTCGACCAGCTTGCCCGCGGCCCGCAGGCGCGCCTGGCGCTCCTCGAAGGCCTTGCTGCCCGGAGTCGGGTTACGGCGGATGACGAACATCTGCTGGCCCATGGTCCACACGTTGGTGGTCAGCCAGTAGACGAGAACACCGACGGGGAAGTTGATGCCGAAGACGGCGAACATGATCGGGAAGACGTACATCAGCATCTTCTGCTGCTGCATGAACGGCGTCTTCACCGTCAGGTCGACGTTCTTGGTCATCAGCTGGCGCTGGGTGAAGAACTGCGACGCCGACATCAGGACGATCATGATGACCGTGACCACGCGGACATCGGTCACCGAGGCGCCCAGGCTCTCGATCTTCTCCGCGCTGTCCATGAACTTCGCGGCCAGCGGCGCACCGAAGATGTGGGCCTTCTGCGCACTCTCGAGCAGCGGCTGGTCGATGACACCGACCACCTTGTTCTGCGCGATGTGGTTCAGGACCTGGTACAGCGAGATGAAGAAGGGCGACTGGGCCAGAATCGGGAGACAGCTCGAGAGCGGGTTGGTGCCCGTCTCCTTGTAGAGCTTCATCATCTCTTCGGACTGGCGCTGCTTGTCGCTCTTGTAGCGCTCCTGGATCGCCTTCATCTTCGGCTGGAGCGCCTGCATGTTCCGCGTCGACTTGATCTGCTTCACGAAGAGCGGGATCAGGCAGATACGGATCAGCACCACCAGCGAGACGATGGACAGACCCCACGCCGCGCCACTGTTCGGGTCAAAGATCAGGCCGTAGAACGAGTGGAACTGGACGATGATCCAGGAAACGGCGTAATAGAGAGGATTCAGGATCGTGTCCACGAATCAGGCTCCTTGGGCGTTGGGCTGAGTCTCGGGCTGGGTGGCGGGCTCATGGACAGCAGTCCCACCCAGACGGCTCCTCAGCCGCTGATGCCAGACCGGACGCTTCCGGGGAGGGACGTGGTCGACGCCACCGAGCGACCACGGGTTGCAGCGCAGGATGCGCCAGGCCGTCAGCGCAGTCCCTTTCACCGCGCCGTGCCGGTCGATGGCCGTATAGCCATAGTGCGAACACGACGGGTAGTACTTGCAGACCGGGCCCAGCAGAGGGCTGATGGTCCACTGATAGATCTTGATCAAAAGCAGCAGCGGGTACTTCACTGTGCGCTCCCTCCCGGGCCCCGGCCGGGGTTCCGGGAGCCCGCGGCGCTGCCACCGCCGGTCACAGCTCCCGGGGGATTGCAGCCTTTCGGCGCCCCTCCGAGCAGCCGCTCAAGGGCGGCGTCCAGGTCGCGGGCCAGCTGGTCGTGATCCGCGTCACCCGCGCCGGGCAGGGCCCGTACGACAACCAGGCTACCGGCGGGCAGCCGGTCCAGCCGGTCGCGCAGGAGATGGCGAAGTCTGCGCTTGACCCTGTTGCGCACGACCGCGATGCCAACGGCCTTGCTGACGACGAAACCCGCACGCGCCGGGGGAAGGCATTCCCCCGCTGCGTGCGGGTCCGTTGCACCGCTACGACAATGAACGACAAGGAGCGGGCGCCCGGCCCTGCGTCCCCGGCGTACCGCGGTCGCAAAGTCCTCGCGCCGCCTCAGCCGATTTTCGGTAGGCAGCACGTCATGGACCTAGGTTCGGGCTGCTCAGGCCGACAGGCGGGCGCGACCCTTGCCACGGCGGGACGCGAGGATCGCGCGACCGGCGCGGGTCCGCATGCGCAGACGGAAGCCGTGGGTCTTCGCGCGGCGGCGGTTGTTCGGCTGGAAGGTGCGCTTGCTCACTCGGGGGCTCCAGGAATGCTTGTTGTCTCAAGCGAGACAGATGTGGGGCGTCGTTGGCTGTCACCGTGCGCCCACGAGTAGCTCGCAACGCCTAAGTGCACCGCTACACGATCACCAGAGCGCGATCTTTGCCCATCGGAGGCAGGCGGCAGCAGCCATCGACAACTCGACCTGGTCACGGTACGCGCGGCTACGCCATCCGGTCAAACCGGCTCCTCGGCAGCACGAGGAGCCGCCCGTCAGGACACACTATGCACAGCCTGTGGACAACAACTTGAATCCCCAGGCCCGCCCTGACTACCGTGGCTGAACTCCGATTCCTTCCCGCCCGTCCTGAGAATCACACATTCGTGGGACTGTGAGAGAGCGTGCCCTGTGGCTGACGTACCTGCCGATCTTGCCGCAGTGTGGCCCCGCGTGCTCGACCATCTCCTCCGGGCGGAAGCCGACGGCCTCAAGCCCAAGGACCAGGACTGGCTCAAGCGCACCCAGCCGCTGGCGCTGGTCGCCGACACCGCGCTGCTCGCCGTCCCCAACGAATTCGCCAAGGGCGTGCTCGAGGGCCGGCTGGCACCGCTGATCGGGGAAGCCCTCAGCCATGAGTGCGGCCGGCCGATCCGGATCGCGATCACCGTCGACGACTCCTCCGAGGAGCCCCCGGCTCCGGCCGCGCCCACGCCGTCGCAGCACCAGCAGCACCAGTCGCCTGCGCAGCACCAGTCGCCGCAGCAGCAGGCCCCGCACCACCAGCAGCCGCATCAGTCACCGCAGCAGCACGACGCGTATGACTACGAGCGCCGCCACGACACCCGGCAGGGCTACGGGCACCAGGGCGACGACATGCCCGGCGTCCGGCCCGCCTACCCCGACTACCAGCAGCCGCGGCACGAGCCCGGTTCCTGGCCGCAGCACTCCGCCCCTCTTGCCGGCGGCCCCGGACCGCGTGACGACTACGGATGGCAGCAGCAGCACCTCGGCGGCTTCCCCGAGCGCGACCCGTACGCCTCCCCCTCGCACGTACAGCACCAGCAGCACCAGAACGACTACCGTGCGCAGGCCCCCGACCGCAGCGGACCGCCGCAACACTCCGACGGCGGGCGCTCCGCGTACGAACAGCAGCGCCGTGATCTCACCGAGCACCAGCCCGGCGGGCACAACGGCCGCTCCGGCCCCGGCGCCGTACTGCCCGCACCCAGCGGTGCGCCCGGCCCGCTCGCCGCGCAGCCCGCGCCGGCGACCGGCCCCGGTGAGCCGACCGCGCGGCTGAACCCGAAGTACCTCTTCGACACCTTCGTCATCGGGGCCTCGAACCGCTTCGCGCACGCCGCCGCGGTCGCCGTCGCCGAAGCCCCGGCCAAGGCGTACAACCCCCTGTTCATCTACGGGGAGTCCGGCCTCGGCAAGACCCATCTGCTGCATGCGATCGGGCACTACGCGCGGAGCCTGTACCCGGGGACCCGGGTGCGGTACGTGAGCTCGGAGGAGTTCACCAACGAGTTCATCAACTCCATCCGCGACGGCAAGGCGGACGCGTTCCGCAAGCGCTACCGCGACATGGACATCCTGCTGGTCGACGACATCCAGTTCCTGGCGAGCAAGGAGTCGACGCAGGAGGAGTTCTTCCACACGTTCAACACGCTGCACAACGCCAACAAGCAGATCGTGCTCTCCAGTGACCGGCCGCCCAAGCAGCTGGTCACCCTGGAGGACCGGCTGCGCAACCGCTTCGAGTGGGGTCTGATCACCGACGTCCAGCCGCCCGAGCTGGAGACCCGGATCGCGATCCTGCGCAAGAAGGCGGTGCAGGAGCAGCTGAACGCGCCGCCGGAGGTGCTGGAGTTCATCGCGTCCCGCATCTCGCGCAACATCCGCGAGCTGGAGGGTGCGCTGATCCGGGTCACCGCGTTCGCCTCGCTCAACCGGCAGCCCGTCGACCTGGGACTGACCGAGATCGTGCTGAAGGACCTGATCCCAGGGGGCGAGGATGCCGCGCCGGAGATCACCGCGACCGCGATCATGGCCTCCACCGCCGACTACTTCGGGCTGACCATCGACGATCTGTGCGGCTCCTCGCGCAGCCGGGTGCTGGTGACCGCCCGCCAGATCGCCATGTATCTGTGCCGGGAGCTCACCGATCTCTCGCTGCCCAAGATCGGCGCGCAGTTCGGCGGCCGCGACCACACGACCGTGATGCACGCCGACCGCAAGATCCGCGCGCTGATGGCCGAGCGGCGCTCGATCTACAACCAGGTCACCGAACTCACCAACCGCATCAAGAACGGCTGAGGCCGCCGGCCACCGCCACAGGCGCCCAGGGCGCCCCGGGATCCGCTCCCGGGGCGCCCTTCGCATATAGGGGAAGGGCGAGGCGGCCGGCGCCGGAACGCACGGGCGGCGGCGCCCGACGAAGCGCTCGCGTGCCGCTCCCGTACCGCTGCACAGTCGCCCGGAGCCGCCGATGCCCGCTCCCGGAGCCCTCCCGGTCTCCTCCCGGACCCGTCCCAAACCTGTGGAGCACGCCGGCTGTGTTCGATTCCGTGCCTGGTCACGGCCTCTCTCCACAGATTGGGCAAGATTCTTCCGTCCACACCCTGGGGAGAGGAAAGTTATCCCTGTGGGATCCACAGGCCGGGCTTCTGACGGAGCATCGGGGGAGGTCAGCAGCGTGTGGAATTGTGGCCAAACGCTCTCCACAGGTTGTGGACAGCGCATTCGTCCACAGGGGGGTGGATGTCTTGTCCACCGGCCGCCCACAGGAGAGCCGCTGTTGTCCCCAGCGATACCCGGCTTCTCCACACCCCTGTCCACTGTTCGGCAACGCAACACCCCTCCTCACCGCGCCGAGTGAAAGCGGTCACACCAAGGTGGTGGGTTGGGCTGTGGGGAACGTGGGTAAAGCTGGGGATGGCACTGGGGAGAAGTACCCCTCCCCTGTGCATCGGGTGTGCAGAACTTCGGGCGGTCCACAGAACCCCCGGTTTTTCCACGGCCGCCGCCCACAGGGGCAGTGGACAAAAAATCCGTGTTGACCTGCGCAAAGGCAGTTGTCCACGGTTTCCACAGCCCCTACTACTACGACCACGGATATCTACCGGGGAACTCGTTCGGAAACGGGGCCTGTGCACAAGTTGGCCGCCGGGCGTCCGGGACCGGTCGAGCCGACTTGACCCCGAGCCGCACCGACTGTCGGTGGCGTGCGTCAGACTGGTCTCCGGCAACCCAGCCGACGAAGAAGGCCAGCAGGGCGAGAGCCAGCAACAGCAGGAGGCGGTTTCCGGTGAAGATCCGGGTGGAGCGCGATGTACTCGCGGAGGCAGTGGCCTGGGCGGCCAAGAGCCTCCCGGCCCGTCCGCCGGTGCCCGTCCTCGCGGGCCTGCTGCTGAAGGCGGAGGACGGCGCACTGAGCCTCTCCGGCTTCGACTACGAGGTCTCGGCGCGGGTCTCGGTGGAGGCCGAGGTCGAGGAGGAGGGCACGGTCCTGGTCTCCGGCCGGCTGCTCGCCGACATCTGCCGTGCGCTCCCCAACCGCCCGGTGGAGATTTCCACCGACGGTGTACGAGTGACCGTCGTCTGCGGCTCCTCGCGGTTCACCCTCCACACCCTTCCTGTGGAGGAGTACCCGTCGCTGCCGACCATGCCCACCGCCACCGGCACCGTCCCCGGTGAGGTCTTCGCCGCTGCCGCCGCCCAGGTGGCCATCGCCGCCGGCCGCGACGACACCCTCCCGGTGCTCACCGGCGTACGGATCGAGATCGAGGGCGACACCGTCACCCTGGCCTCCACCGACCGCTACCGCTTCGCGGTGCGCGAGTTCCTGTGGAAGCCGGAGAGCCCGGACGCCTCCGCCGTCGCGCTGGTCCCGGCGAAGACGCTGCTGGACACCGCCAAGTCGCTGAGCAGCGGCGACACCGTCACGCTCGCGCTGTCCGGCTCCGGCCAGGGCGAGGGTCTGATCGGTTTCGAGGGCGCCGGCCGGCGGACGACGACGCGTCTGCTGGAGGGCGACCTGCCCAAGTACCGCACGCTCTTCCCGACCGAGTTCAACTCCGTCGCCGTGATCGAGACCGCCCCGTTCGTCGAGGCCGTCAAGCGTGTGGCGCTGGTGGCCGAGCGGAACACGCCGGTCCGGCTGAGCTTCGAGCAGGGCGTGCTGATCCTGGAGGCCGGCTCCAGCGACGATGCACAGGCTGTGGAGAGGGTCGACGCGGATCTGGACGGCGACGACATCTCGATCGCCTTCAACCCCGGCTTCCTGCTGGAGGGCCTGTCCGCCATCGACTCCCCGGTGGCCCAGCTGTCCTTCACGACGTCCACCAAGCCGGCGCTGCTGAGCGGCCGCCCGGCCAAGGACGCCGAGGCGGACGACGCGTACAAGTACCTGATCATGCCGGTGCGGCTGTCGGGCTGACGCTCGCAGCGCGCGGGTCGGCCGCGCGCTGCGGCACACGCCGGTGCGGCCGTCGGCCGGCACCGGACCGAGCGCCCGGACGCTCATCGGAGCCCTTGCGGCGACTGGCTGACAGGGCCCCGATGAGCGGCTGAGCCCACAGCTGTGCACGGACCTGCGGGCGTAGGCTCGGACTCGGGAACACCAGCAACGACTACGTGCAAAGAGGGTCTCTGATGGAGCTCGGTCTCGTCGGTCTCGGCAAGATGGGCGGCAACATGCGCGAGCGCATTCGCCGCGCCGGCCACACCGTCGTCGGTTACGACCGCAACCCGGACCTGGCGGATGTGAACAGCCTCCAGGAGCTTGTGGGCAAGCTCAAGGGTCCGCGGGTGGTCTGGGTCATGGTGCCGGCCGGCGCCGCCACCCAGTCCACGATCGACGAGCTGGCCGAGCTGCTCTCCCCGGGCGACATCGTCGTGGACGGCGGCAACTCCCGCTGGACCGATGACGAGAAGCACGCCGAGGAGCTCAAGGCCAAGGGCATCGGCTTCGTCGACTGCGGTGTCTCCGGTGGCGTCTGGGGCCTGGAGAACGGCTATGCGCTGATGTACGGCGGCGAGAAGGACGACGTCGCCAAGGTGCAGCCGATCTTCGACGCCCTCAAGCCCGAGGGCGAGTTCGGCTCGGTGCACGCCGGCAAGGTCGGCGCCGGCCACTTCGCGAAGATGGTCCACAACGGCATCGAGTACGCGATGATGCAGGCCTTCGCCGAGGGCTGGGAGCTGCTGGAGAAGGTCGACTCCGTCACGGACGTCCGCGAGGTCTTCCGCTCCTGGCAGGAGGGCACGGTCATCCGCTCCTGGCTGCTGGACCTGGCCGTCAACGCGCTGGACGACGACGAGCACCTGGAGAAGCTGCGCGGTTTCGCCCAGGACTCCGGCGAGGGCCGGTGGACCGTGGAGGCCGCCATCGACAACGCCGTGCCGCTGCCCGCGATCACGGCCTCGCTGTTCGCGCGCTTCGCGTCCCGCCAGGACGACTCCCCGCAGATGAAGATGATCGCCGCGCTGCGCAACCAGTTCGGCGGCCACGCGGTCGAGAGCAAGAAGTAAGCAACCCGCAGTAACCGCAGTAGCGGCAAGGAACAGGAAGCCGGGGGAGGTCGGCGCACCGCCATGCACGTATCGCATCTGTCGCTCGCCGACTTCCGCTCGTACGCCCGGGTCGAGGTCCCGCTCGACCCGGGCGTCACGGCTTTCGTGGGCCCCAACGGCCAGGGCAAGACCAACCTGGTCGAGGCGGTCGGCTATCTGGCCACGCTCGGCAGCCACCGGGTCTCCTCGGACGCCCCGCTGGTGCGGATGGGCGCCGAGCGGGCGGTCATCCGTGCCGCGGTCGTCCAGGGCGAGCGCCAGCAGCTGATCGAGCTGGAGCTGAATCCCGGCCGGGCCAATCGGGCCCGTATCAACCGGTCCTCGCAGGTCAGACCGCGTGATGTGCTGGGCATCGTACGGACGGTGCTGTTCGCGCCGGAGGATCTGGCGCTGGTCAAGGGCGACCCCGGGGAGCGCCGGCGGTTCCTGGACGAGCTGATCACCGCGCGCTCGCCGCGGATGGCCGGGGTGCGTTCGGACTACGACCGCGTCCTCAAGCAGCGCAACACCCTGCTCAAGACCGCGGCGCTGGCGCGACGGCACGGCGGGCGGCAGATGGACCTGTCGACGCTGGACGTATGGGACCAGCACCTGGCGCGGGCCGGGGCCGAGCTGCTGGCGCAGCGCCTCGATCTGATCGCCGCGCTGCAGCCGCTCGCGGACAAGGCCTATGAGCAGCTGGCGCCCGGCGGCGGGCCGCTGACGCTGGAGTACCGCGGTTCGGCGGGCGAGGCGATGGCCGCCGCCTCGACCCGCGAGGAGCTCTACGGCGTGCTGCTGGCGGCGCTCGGCGAGGCCCGCAAGGGGGAGATCGAGCGCGGGGTGACGCTGGTCGGCCCGCATCGGGACGATCTGCTGCTCAAGCTGGGGCAGCTGCCGGCCAAGGGGTACGCCAGTCACGGTGAGTCCTGGTCGTATGCGCTGGCGCTGCGGCTGGCCTCGTACGACCTGCTGCGCGCCGAGGGCAATGAGCCGGTGCTGGTGCTCGACGACGTCTTCGCCGAGCTGGACGCGCGGCGCCGGGAGCGGCTGGCGGAGCTGGTGGCCCCGGGCGAGCAGGTGCTGGTGACCGCCGCGGTGGACGACGATGTGCCCGGGGTGCTGACCGGCGCGCGCTACGCGGTGGCGGACGGTGCCGTGCAGAAGGTGGCCTCGTGAGCGAGCGGAGCGAGCGAGCCATCAGAAGGCACGCGCCTGGCGAATGCGAGGCCGACCGGAGCGAGGTCTCGGCGTGAGCGACGAGCAGTCAGGCCGCCCCAAGCCTCCGGAGCTGTCCGGTGTGGATCTGGCCCGGCAGGCGCTGGTGGCCGCCAAGGAGCAGGCGCGTGCGCGGGGGGCGGCCGCACAGCAGAAGAAGCAGGCCCGGCGCGGCGGGCTGCGCTCGGGTGCGCGGGCGGACGGCCGCGATCCGCTGCCGCTCGGGGCGGCGATCAACCGGCTGATCACGGAGCGCGGCTGGGAGACCCCGGCCGCGGTCGGCGGGGTGATGGGGCGCTGGCCGCAGCTGGTCGGGCCCGAGGTGGCGCAGCACTGCGAGCCGCAGAAGTACGACGAGGACGCCCGGGTGCTGACGGTGGGGTGCGACTCGACGGCGTGGGCGACGCAGCTGCGGCTGCTGGCGCCGACGCTGGTGGCGCGGCTCAACGAGGACCTGGGCCACGGCACCGTAAAGCTGATCAAGGTGCTGGGTCCCGGCGGTCCCGCGCGCCGGTACGGAGCGCTGCGGGCACCGGGCAGCAAGGGCCCCGGAGATACCTACGGGTGAGCCCCCGGACGCCGGTAAACACATGAGGCGGATGAGACTCCGCTCACGGTAGCCGGCGGTTGACAGTCGGAAGCGCTGAGTGCCCGCGTGAGCGTCCTGGGGCCCCTTCTCGGATATGGGGAGTCGGCGGACGCCAGTTCAGGGCGGCACATGACGACTCAGGTGCCTGCAAACCCCCATGAGTGTCAGCGCTACCGGTAGACTGGTGGCAATCCCGCCCACTCGCGGAACATGTCGAACGACGCAGCCGCTCCCGCCTGTCCTCCCGGGGTGACCCGCACAGGCGCGGAAGGGCTTGTGCTGTGCCAGAAAGGGCGCTTCGTGGCCGACTCCGGCGACCTCAACGAGAACAACACGGCTTCTACTGAAGAGGGGGTTCCTGCCGGCGCCCTGGGCGACTCCTCGGTGGAGAAGTCGTACGACGCCAGCGCGATCACCGTCCTCGAAGGCCTGGACGCGGTTCGCAAGCGCCCCGGCATGTACATCGGCTCGACGGGCGAGCGCGGTCTGCACCACCTCGTGCAAGAGGTCGTCGACAACTCCGTCGACGAGGCGATGGCCGGGCACGCCGACACCATCGACGTGACGATCCTGCCCGACGGCGGCGTGCGGGTGGTCGACAACGGCCGTGGCATCCCCGTCGGCATCGTGCCGTCCGAGAACAAGCCGGCCGTCGAGGTCGTGCTGACCGTCCTGCACGCCGGCGGCAAGTTCGGCGGCGGCGGCTACGCGGTCTCCGGTGGTCTGCACGGCGTGGGCGTCTCCGTCGTCAACGCGCTGTCGACGCGCGTCGCGGTGGAGATCAAAACCGATGGCCACCGCTGGACGCAGGACTACAAGCAGGGTGTGCCGACCGCCCCGCTGGCCAAGCACGAGGCCACCGAGGAGTCCGGCACCTCGGTGACGTTCTGGGCCGACCCGGACATCTTCGAGACCACCACCTACAGCTTCGAGACGCTCTCCCGGCGCTTCCAGGAGATGGCGTTCCTCAACAAGGGCCTCTCGATCGCGCTGCGCGACGAGCGCCCGGACCATGTGGACGAGGACGGCAACCCCCTCGCGGTCCGGTACCACTACGAGGGCGGCATCGTCGACTTCGTGAAGTACCTCAACTCGCGCAAGGGCGAGCTGGTGCATCCGACGGTGGTCGCGGTGGAGGCCGAGGACAAGGAGCGGCTGCTCTCGGTCGAGCTGGCGATGCAGTGGAACACCCAGTACAGCGAGGGTGTCTACAGCTTCGCCAACACCATCCACACCCACGAGGGCGGTACCCACGAAGAGGGCTTCCGCGCGGCGCTGACGGGTCTGATCAACCGCTACGCCCGCGACAAGAAGCTGCTGCGCGAGAAGGACGACAACCTCACGGGTGAGGACATCCGCGAGGGCCTGACGGCGATCATCTCGGTCAAGCTCGGCGAGCCGCAGTTCGAGGGCCAGACCAAGACGAAGCTGGGCAACACCGAGGCAAAGACCTTTGTGCAGAAGGTCGTCCACGAGCACCTCACGGACTGGCTCGACCGCAACCCCAACGAGGCCGCGGACATCGTCCGCAAGGGCATCCAGGCGGCGACCGCCCGGGTGGCCGCCCGTAAGGCGCGCGATCTGACCCGCCGCAAGGGCCTGCTGGAGACGGCGTCGCTGCCGGGCAAGCTGAGCGACTGCCAGTCCAACGACCCCACCAAGTGCGAGATCTTCATCGTCGAGGGTGACTCCGCCGGCGGCTCGGCCAAGTCCGGCCGCAACCCGGAGTACCAGGCGATCCTGCCGATCCGAGGAAAGATCCTCAACGTCGAGAAGGCACGCGTCGACAAGATCCTGCAGAACAACGAGGTCCAGGCGCTGATCTCGGCGTTCGGTACGGGCGTGCACGAGGACTTCGACATCGAGAAGCTCCGCTACCACAAGATCATTCTGATGGCGGACGCCGACGTCGACGGTCAGCACATCAACACCCTGCTGCTCACGTTCCTGTTCCGCTTCATGCGCCCGCTGGTCGAGGCCGGACACGTCTACCTCTCCCGCCCGCCGCTGTACAAGATCAAGTGGGGCCGGGACGACTTCGAGTACGCCTACTCCGACGCGGAGCGGGACGCCCTGGTCGAGCTCGGCAAGCAGAACGGCAAGCGGATCCGCGAGGACTCCATCCAGCGGTTCAAGGGTCTCGGCGAGATGAACGCCGAGGAGCTGCGGGTGACGACCATGGACATCGACCACCGCGTCCTCGGCCAGGTCTCCCTGGACGACGCGGCCCGCGCCGACGACCTGTTCTCGGTGCTCATGGGTGAGGACGTCGAGGCACGCCGCTCGTTCATCCAGCGCAACGCCAAGGACGTCCGCTTCCTCGACATCTGAGCCCTGTCGGCCCGAACAACAGCCGCAGCTCGAAAGGACTTTGAACCACCATGGCCGACGAGAACCCCCCTGTGACCCCGGACGGCGTGACCGCCGAGGGCGCGCCCGCCGCCATCGAGGGCGTCGGGATGCGCGTCGAGCCCGTCGGGCTCGAGACGGAGATGCAGCGCTCCTACCTCGACTACGCGATGTCCGTCATCGTCTCGCGTGCGCTGCCGGACGTCCGCGACGGCCTCAAGCCCGTCCACCGCCGCGTCCTGTACGCGATGTACGACGGCGGCTACCGCCCCGAGAAGGGCTTCTACAAGTGCGCCCGCGTCGTCGGCGACGTCATGGGTACGTACCACCCGCACGGCGACACCTCGATCTACGACGCGCTGGTGCGCCTGGCGCAGCCGTGGTCGATGCGGATGCCGCTGGTGGACTCCAACGGCAACTTCGGCTCCCCGGGCAACGACCCGGCCGCCGCCATGCGGTACACCGAGTGCAAGATGGCGCCGCTGTCGATGGAGATGCTCCGGGACATCGACGAGGAGACCGTCGACTTCCAGGACAACTACGACGGCCGCAACCAGGAGCCGACGGTCCTGCCGTCCCGCTTCCCCAACCTGCTGATCAACGGCTCGGCCGGTATCGCGGTCGGTATGGCCACCAACATCCCGCCGCACAACCTGCGCGAGGTCGCGGCCGGCGCCCAGTGGGCGCTGGAGCACCCGGAGGCCTCCCACGAGGAGCTGCTCGAGGCGCTGATCGAGCGGGTCAAGGGCCCGGACTTCCCCACCGGCGCGCTGGTGGTGGGCCGCAAGGGCATCGAGGAGGCCTACCGCACCGGCCGCGGCTCGATCACGATGCGCGCGGTGGTCGAGGTCGAGGAGATCCAGAACCGCCAGTGCCTGGTGGTCACCGAGCTGCCCTACCAGGTCAACCCGGACAACCTCGCGCAGAAGATCGCCGACCTGGTCAAGGACGGCAAGATCGGCGGCATCGCGGACGTCCGCGACGAGACCTCCTCGCGCACCGGCCAGCGCCTGGTCATCGTCCTCAAGCGGGACGCGGTCGCCAAGGTCGTCCTGAACAACCTCTACAAGCACACCGATCTGCAGACCAACTTCGGTGCGAACATGCTCGCCCTGGTGGACGGCGTGCCGCGCACGCTCTCCCTGGACGCGTTCATCCGCAACTGGGTCACGCACCAGATCGAGGTCATCGTCCGCCGTACGAAGTTCCGGCTGCGCAAGGCCGAGGAGCGGGCGCACATCCTGCGCGGTCTGCTCAAGGCCCTGGACGCCATCGACGAGGTCATCGCGCTGATCCGGCGCAGTGAGACGGTCGACGTGGCCCGCGAGGGCCTGATGGGCCTGCTGGAGATCGACGAGATCCAGGCCAACGCGATCCTGGAGATGCAGCTGCGCCGGCTGGCCGCCCTGGAGCGCCAGAAGATCACCGCCGAGCACGACGAGCTGCAGCGCAAGATCAACGAGTACAACGCGATCCTGGCCTCCCCGGAGCGCCAGCGCCAGATCATCAGCGAGGAACTCGCCGCGATCGTCGAGAAGTTCGGCGACGACCGGCGCTCGAAGCTGGTGCCCTTCGAGGGCGACATGTCCATCGAGGACCTGATCGCCGAGGAGGACATCGTCGTCACGATCACCCGTGGCGGCTATGTGAAGCGCACGAAGACCGACGACTACCGCTCCCAGAAGCGCGGCGGCAAGGGCGTGCGGGGCACGAAGCTCAAGGAAGACGACATCGTCGACCACTTCTTCGTCTCCACCACCCACCACTGGCTGCTGTTCTTCACGAACAAGGGCCGGGTCTACCGCGCCAAGGCCTACGAGCTCCCCGACGCGGGGCGCGACGCGCGCGGCCAGCACGTCGCCAACCTCCTCGCCTTCCAGCCGGACGAGCAGATCGCGCAGATCCTGGCGATCCGCGACTACGAGGCCGCGCCGTATCTGGTGCTCGCCACCAAGGCCGGCCTGGTGAAGAAGACCCCGCTCAAGGACTACGACTCCCCGCGCTCCGGCGGTGTGATCGCGATCAACCTGCGCGAGCAGGAGGACGGCTCGGACGACGAGCTGATCGGTGCCGAGCTGGTGTCGGACACCGACGACCTGCTGCTGATCAGCAAGAAGGCCCAGTCGATCCGCTTCACGGCGACGGACGAGGCGCTGCGGCCGATGGGCCGGGCCACTTCCGGTGTGAAGGGCATGAGCTTCCGCGAGGGCGACGAGCTGCTGTCGATGAACGTGGTCCGCGCCGGTACGTACGTCTTCACCGCCACGGACGGCGGGTACGCCAAGCGCACCGCGGTCGACGAGTACCGCGTCCAGGGCCGCGGCGGTCTGGGGATCAAGGCCGCCAAGATCGTCGAGGACCGTGGCTCGCTGGTCGGCGCGCTGGTCGTCGAGGAGACGGACGAGATCCTCGCCATCACCCTCGGCGGTGGCGTGATCCGCACACGGGTCAACGAGGTCCGTGAGACCGGCCGTGACACCATGGGCGTCCAACTGATCAACCTCGGCAAGCGTGATGCCGTCGTCGGCATCGCACGGAACGCCGAGGCCGGCCGGGAAGCCGAGGAGGTCGACGCGGGCGAGGCGCCCGAGGAGGCCGAGGGGACCGAGCTCGCGGCGGAGTAGCGCAAGGAGTAGGTCGTGAGTGGAGCCACGGGCGCTGCGGCGGGTGGACCGGGAGACAACAAGAGCTCCCCGTCCGGACCCGCTACCGTGACGGAGCACAGCGCCCGTGGCTCTGCCATATCTGACAACGGCCCCCGAGACGAGGGCTCGCACCAGGGGAGAACCGTGTCCGACACCCGACAACCACAGCCGCAGCCGCAGTCCCAGCCGCAGCCGCGTCCCCAGGGAGCGTCAGAGGCGGCCCAGGGTGCCCCACAGCAGCCGTATCAGCCGCCTCAGGCGTATCCCACCGGCGGTGGGCAGGACGGCGGGCAGGCGGTGCGCAGGCCGCGTACGGGCGCCCGTACGATCCCGCGGACGCGCAAGGCCCGGCTGCGGGTGGCACGGGCCGATCCGTGGTCGGTGATGAAGGTCAGCTTCCTGCTCTCCATCGCACTGGGCATCTGCACGGTCGTGGCCGTCGCGGTGCTGTGGATGGTCATGAACGCGATGGGGGTCTTCTCCACCGTCGGCGGAACGATCAGCGAGGCGACCGGCTCCGGTGACGGCAGCGGCTTCGACCTGCAGTCGTTCCTGTCGCTGCCGCGGGTGCTGCTGTTCACGTCGATCATCGCGGTGATCGACGTGGTGCTGGCGACGGCGCTGGCCACTCTCGGTGCCTTCATCTACAACCTGTCGGCCGGCTTCGTCGGCGGTGTGGAGCTCACGCTCGCCGAGGACGAGTGAGTCTTCGGCGGGAGGGGTTCCGGGGGCCCTCGGGAACCGATTTTGGGAACGCCTCTGAAGTGCGCTAATCTTTCGGTGCAGCGAACGCGCGGCTATAGCTCAGACGGTTAGAGCGCTTCCCTGATAAGGAAGAGGCCCCAGGTTCAAGTCCTGGTAGCCGCACTGCACAATCGGCCCGGCCGGGGAACTCCCCGGCCGGGCCGATTCGTTGTACGGGCGCGGAAGTTGGCCCGTGAAGCAGGCCTCGGACGAGGTGTTGCCGACTGCGGGCTAGGTAACCGATCGGTATCGGCCGGTGTGTATCATCGGCCGACATAGGTCCCCTACGTCAACGAAAGACGAGGTCGCGCGGTGAAGAAGCTTCTCCTGGTCGCACTGGCCGCCATCGGCGGGCTCCTCGTGTACCGCCAGATCCAGGCGGATCGCGCCGAGCAGGATCTGTGGACGGAGGCGACCGACTCCGTGCCCGCAGGTTCGGGTGTCTGAGACCCATAAACGCACAGCACGCTGGTGCGGAACCCCGATTGCCGCTGGGTGATCGGGGTTTCGCATGTCCGGGGGCGGGCGGGGCGGCATGCGGTGGCCGTACCGGGGTGGCTGATTGTCGTTGCGGTACCGTGACGGTGATCCTCTTGAGTTTGCTATAGCACACCATTAGCTTGCATTAGCAAAGTTTCTGTCTGTGATGTGACCAGCAGGACACAAGGGGGATCAAGACATGGCACTCCGACCATGCAGGGGGGCGGTGGTGGCGTTGCTCGGCGGGCTGTTGCTGGCCCTGACCGCCGCACCGTTTCAGGCCATCGCGGCCACACCCACCAAGGCACCGCCCGCCGAGGGCACCGGCATGGTGATGGTGCTCGACTCGTCCGGCTCGATGGCCGACGACGACGGCTCGGGCAGCACCCGGATCGCCTCCGCCCGCAAGGCCGTCGGCACCGTCGTCGACGCACTGCCCGACGGCTATCCGACCGGCCTGCGGGTCTACGGCGCCGACAAGCCCAAGGGCTGCGACGACACCCGGCTCGCCCAGCCGGTCGCGGCCCTCGACCGTGCGGGCATCAAGAAGGCCGTCGCGGGCCTCGAACCCAAGGGCGACACCCCCATCGGGCTCTCCCTGCGCAAGGCGGCCGAGGACCTGCCCCGGCCCGCCGGCGGCTCGATCGGCAAGCGCACGATCCTGCTGATCTCCGACGGCGAGGACAACTGCAAGACCCCGCCGCCGTGCAAGGTCGCCGCCCAACTCGCCGCGTCCGGCGTCGACCTGCACATCGACGCCATCGGCTTCCAGGTGGCCGGCAAGGCCCGCGCCCAGCTGGAGTGCATCGCCAAGGCCGGCAACGGCCAGTACTACGACGCGCCTGACGCCAGGTCACTCGCCCGCCAGCTCCAGCGGGCCGGCCAACTTTCCGCGGACGGCTACCGGTTCAAGGGGAAGCAGGTCCGCGGTACGGCGACCAGGAGCGGCGCGCCCGACATCGGTCCCGGGCAGTATCTGGACTCCATCGGGCCCAACGAAGAGCGCTACTACGCCACCGATCTGGACGCCGTCTCGACCGCCGACTTCTCGGCGACCGTGGTGCCGCAGCCCGGCGCGGCCGTCGACTCCCTCGATACGCTGCGCACCCGCGTCGCCTACGGCACCGACAGCTCCTGCGACTCCACCAGTGAGCTGTTCGGGCAGACCGAGGGCGCCACGCCGCTGACCTCGGGCGTGAGCCGGGTCCCCTCGCAGAGCGGTACCAGCACCTGCGACAAGGCGGGCCGCTACTGGCTCGTCGTCGAGCGCAAGGCCGCCAAGGGCTCGGACGCCGCGCGCTGGCCCATGGAGCTGACGTTTCACGTGGAACAGCCGCTGGCGAAGGGGGTCACCCCCGCACAGTCCGAGCCGGAGTACGGCGCGGGCGGCAAGGACGCCACCCTGCCGGCCGGCGCCCCCAGGGACGTCACCGGCGGCACCGGCTTCAACGACGCCCAGTCGCTGCACCCGGGGGTCTGGCGGGACAAGATCCTTCCGGCGCAGACCCTTTGGTACAAGGTGCCGGTCGGCTGGGGCCAGCAACTCCGCTACGACGTGGAGTTCGGCAACGAGCCGACGGTCAGGGGATACAGCTCCCACATCTCCTACGGAGCCACCCAGGTCTATACGCCGTTCCGCGCGCCGGTCGGCAGTGGTGCGGGACAGTTCAATCGGCAGGCGTCCTACAACGGGCGGCTGGCAGCGCTCAGCATGGGAACCGTCCCGGTCTCCTGGACCAACCGCTATGAGACGCACCCCAATGTGATTCCCGTGCACCACAAGGGCGACTTCTATCTGGCGGTGACGCTGGGCGCCAAGGCCTCCCAAATCGCGGAGAATCCGCGGATCGGTGTGGTGCTGCGGGTCGCCGTGCTGGGCAAGGAGAAGTCCGGCCCCGAAGCCGGCGCCTCCGCGGCCAAGGCCGACACCTCCCCGGGCGAATCCGGGCGCTCGGCGGACGGCGGGGACGGCGGCGGTGGAGGATGGTCGACCGGACGTGTGGTGGCTCTCGCCGTCGGTGGAGTGGGCGTACTGCTGCTGGCCGGTCTCGCGCTGGCCTACGTACGGGCTCGCAGGAAGCCGACGGCCGCAGAGGGGAATTCGGATCCGATGAGGGGTGGCTCGTGGTGACGGGGCGCATGACGACTCGGACGGTGTTTCACGTGAAACACCGCAACAGAGTGGTCGCCGTGCTGGCGGCGCTCGCGGCGGTGACGGTGCTGCCGGGGACGGTGGGGGTGGCCTCGGCCGACGAAGTCCCGGGCTACCGGACGGCCGACGGCGCCACGTCCGTCACGGGCACCGCCAGCGCCACGGACGCACCGCAGCTCAAGCCCGGGCTGCACACCGACGTCATCAAGCGCGGCGAGCAGAAGTACTACGCCGTCACCCTCGATGCCCGGCACAGCGCGTACTTCTCGGTGACCGCAGCGCCCAAGCCCGGTACCAAGGTCGAGGACTTCGCCGACAAGCTGACCCTCAACGTCCAGGACAGCAGCGGCGCCACCTGCGACAGCGAAGCCAACCCGTCCTTCAACGGCGGTGGCATGGTCTATCCGGTCGCCGACTACGCCACCCGCCGCATCGGCGCCGACCGTGCGGGCTGTCAGAAGGCGGGCCCGTACTACCTGGTGGTCACCCGCAAGGGATCGGCGACCTCCGGCCCCGAGACCTGGCCGATCGAGCTGGACTACCTCGAAGAGCCCCCGCTCAAGGGCAACACCCCCGCCCAGCCGGGCGAGGGAACCTGGAGCACCGCCGCGCCGCCGTTCCGTACGGACCCCACCAAGCGCAGGGCCAAGGGAGGCACCGGCTTCAACGATGCGGGCTCGGTCGCCACCGGCGTGTGGCAGGACCGGATCAGACCGGGCGAGACCCGTTTCTACCGCGTACCGGTGGACTGGGGGCAGCGGCTCAACCTGAGCGCGGAGCTGCCGAACGCCTCCGCCGGCACCTCCTCGGGCTTCCTCGCCAGGGCGCTCAGGCTGGCCGTCTACAACCCTGCGCGTGGCGCGGTCGGCGACGGGACCTTCGCTTCGTTCACCGGGAAACCGGCCGGAGCCAAGGAGTTCACCGCGCCCGTCGACTACGGCAACCGCTTCAACGTGTCCCGCGAGATCAGCGCGATGCGGTTCGCCGGCTGGTACTACCTCGAGGTCAGCCTGCACCCCGATGCCGCGCGGTACTTCCCCAAGGGCACCCCGCTCACCCTCCGGGTGGACGTCCGCGGCGCCGCCAAGGCCGGGCCCGGCTACGCCGAGCCGACCAGCGTGTTCTCCGTGACGCCCGAGGACCAGGAGACGGCGCAGAAGGGCCAGACCGCGCAGGAGGCGGCAAAGAACGGCACGCTGCTGACGGTGGGCTACGCCGGGATCGGTACGGGTGTGGTGCTGCTGGTGGGGCTGGGGGCGTGGACGCTGCTGGCCCGGCGGTCGGCGGCCGCGGCCCCGGGCGCCGCGGGCGGACCGGGGGCACAGCCCGTGCTGCCGCACCAGCCGACGCAGTCCGCCCAACAGGCCCGGCACACCCAGCAGTCTGGGCCGCCGCAGGGCTGGTAGCGGGGCAACGCGCCGCCGCCCCGCAGCGGCGCGTCAGGCGGAGACCAGCGCCCAGACCCCGACCGCGATGCACAGCAGCGCGACGATCAGCACCGGGATCGCGACCTTCGGGGGCGGTCCCGGCTTCCTGTACGGCGCGGGCGTCGCCGCGCCCGGGGCGGAGACGGTCGCGCCGAGCGGAGACGGTCCGGGGACGGGGTGCGGCCCGGCCGTGTAGGGGCGGGTCGCGGGGTAGTCCGGGCGGACGGCGGCCGTGGGCTCGTACGCGGGCGGCGGGGGAGGGGTCTGCGCCGGCATCGGCACGGGAGGCGGGGTGGAAGCCGGTGCCGATGCGGATGCCGATGTCGGTGTCGGTGTCGGCGGGGTGCTCGGCTCCGGCGGTGCGAGCTGGAAGCTGCCGGTGTCCGACATGGAGCCGTGCCCGGTGGCACCGCCGCCCACTGCGGCGCCGGACGTCGGCGTCCCGGAAGGATCCTCGGCCGCCAGGGGCCCGTCCGGTCCGAACCCGGCCGGCAGCGGCCCTATGTGGTCGAAGACCTCGACGACCTCTTCCTCGATCGTGCTGTCCGGCAGCATCTCGACCGCCGCCAGGACCGCCTTGCGCGCGCCCGTGGCCGTCTTGAACCGGGAGTCCGGGTTCGGGTGCACCAAGGACGCCAGGACCTGCCACAGCGGCTCCGGCACGCCCTCGGGCGCGCTGGGGATGCCGTGCTGCGCGAAGTGCCCGACCAGGGCCTCGGCGTCCGGCTTGGTGCCGGTGAGCAGATACACCGCGACCAGACCGACCGCGAACAGGTCCGCCGGGAAGTCCGGTTCGGCACCCAGCATCTGCTCCGGCGCGAAGTAACCGGGCGTGCCCACCACATAGTTGGTCTCGGTCAGGCGCGGCTCGCCCTTGCGCATCGCGATGCCGAAGTCCGACAGCCGCAGATGCGGCCGGCCGGTGCCGGTGGACTCCAGCAGGATGTTCGCCGGCTTGATGTCGCGGTGCACCACGCCCTCGGCGTGCACCGCGGTGAGCCCGGCCAGCAGCTGGTCCAGGAGCGTGCACACGAACCGCGGCGGCAGCGGTCCGTAGTCGCCGATCAGATGCGCCAGCGAGCCGCCGTTCACCAGGTCCATGGTGAACAGCACCTTGTCGTCGTTCGCGGCCCAGCTCGCCGGGGCCAGCACATGCGGATGATCGATCCGCAGCGCCTGTTCGCGGACGAACCGCAGCAGCGTGTGCGCGTCGCTCTGCTGCAGCACCTTGGCCGCGACATAGCGGCGGCGCCGGTGGTCCCAGGCGCGCCAGACCGCGCCCACCCCGCCCCGCCCGATCGGATCGATCAGCTCGTACCGACCGGCGAAGATCTCACCCATTGCGCCCCGTCCGCTTCTGAACTCACGACGTCCCCTGTGGCTGCGGGTCTAGTTCTGGTGCGCCTCGTAGTGGGCGACCGCGTCCGCGGTACGACCGGCACCGTAGACCCGGAGAAACTCTGCCAGTTCGGGGTGAGTGGGGGCGAGGGTGTTCGCCGCATCGATGATGTCCCCGGCGTCGGAGACCGATCGCAACAGCGACTGGATCTCACGCACCACGCGCCGCACCGTGGTCGCCCCCGTCGACGAGGTCTGCTGCGCGGTGTTGTTCAGCACCGAGCCGCCCGCCGTCTTCTTGATCTCCTCCATGCGGTCGGTGGCCTCGGCGGCGCTGACGCTGCCGTCCGCGACCTGACCGGCCAGTTCCTGCAGCGCCTGGACCCGCTGCACCACAGCCGGGTTGCCTATCTTCGCGCGCTGCCCGCTCATCAGCTGGGAGAGCATCGGCGCGGACAGGCCGAGCACCGAGGCCAGCCGGGCCTGGTTGAGACCGAGGTCGTCGATGAGACGGCGGAACAGCGCACCCAGAGGCTCCCCGTACCAACTGCGCTGGAGCTCCCGGGCCCGCGCGGTGGCTTCCTGCTGTGCTGCGTCCATGCCGTGTCCCCTGTCTCCCCGGTCGCTTCGCTGCCGCGAATCTCGCGAAGCATCCTACGGAGAGCGACGGTGTGCGGCGATACCCGGTCGGGAAAGCGGCCGGACACCGGGTACCCTGGTGCGCGAAGGGGCCTTAGCTCAGTTGGTAGAGCGCTGTCTTTGCATGGCAGATGTCAGGGGTTCGACTCCCCTAGGCTCCACTCCCAAAGCCCTTCCGATCGGCGTCACCGCTGGTCAGAGGGGCTTTTTGCATTCCCAACGGGCTGTGCTGACGGGCTGTCACCCACGCCGTGGCGGGGTCGGTGCGGCGGTACGCGAACGGGCCGTGCCCACCGCCCTCCTACGGCGCTGGGCACGGCCCGGTGGTTTCCGGCCGTCCGGGGTCAGGCCGTGTTGCCTCCGCCGCGGCGTTCCTCGGCCTCCGCCTCGGCCTGCTTGGACTGCACCTCGGGGTCGAGCGGCGCGCCCTCGCTGCCGTCGACCGCGCTCAGCCGCCCGCGGTCGCCGACCTCGGTGGGGGCCGGCGGCTCGACCAGCCAGTCCGGGTTGGCCTGCTTGTCCCACCACTTCCAGGCGGCGACCGCACCGCCGACCATGACGCCGAGCACGGCGAGGCGCTTGGTGACCCTGCCGCACTTGGCGCGGCGGCTGTGCTTCTTCTGCAGCTTGGTGATCTCGGCGGCGGTCACCTGGCCGCGGAGCGCGGCGAGCGCGGCGCTGCCGCGGGCGAGGGCCTCGTCGCGGACCGGCTCGGCCGCGGCCCGCGCACTGGTCACGGCGTGCTCCAGGCGCGGCGCGGTGTACTCGGCGGCGTGCCGTGCCGCCTTGCGGGTCCGGCGGGCCGCCTGGGTCGCCGCGGCGTCCACCTTGGGCGGCAGCGTGCCCCGTGCGTGCTCGATGCGCGGATGCAGATGGGTGTCGTACTGCGAGCGGGCCTGGTGGGCGGCCTCGGCCACCTTCGGGCCCACGCGCGTACGGGCCTCGTGCGCGTAGTGCACGGCGGCGTCCTTGGCCGTACCGGCATACGGTGCCACCGCCTCCGCGGCGTGCCGCACGCTGTCCTTGGCCGTGCTGGTCGCGGCGCGCACGCTGTGCTTGCGGGTCACGGGATCCTCCTCCTCGGTGGCGTCTCCGGGGGCTGGGGGGTTGGTCCCCATGTCTGCTGTATCGCCTGTCCACCCGTTTGGAGATCATGCCCGCTCGGCGCCCGTACGGCATGTGCGAGCGGCCATCCGGGTCATGCGCGGCCCTTTCCGCGGCCGCCGGCGACGACGGCCGCGCCGTGGGCCGGTCCGGCGCCCGAAATCAGTGCGAAGGCAGGGAAGAGGTGGTGGTCGTGCGTCCCTTGGGCCTGTCCATGCGAGGATCGGGAACCGTCAGAGCAGACTTATGGAAGGTTGATCGTGGCTGAGCAGCTTTACGCCACCCTGAAGACGAACCAGGGCGACATCGAGATCCGGCTTCTGCCGAACCACGCACCCACGACGGTCAAGAACTTCGTCGAGCTCGCCAACGGCGAGCGGGAGTGGACCCACCCGGCGACCGGCAAGAAGTCCACGGACCGGCTCTACGACGGCACCGTCTTCCACCGCGTGATCAGCGGCTTCATGATCCAGGGCGGCGACCCGCTGGGCAACGGCACCGGCGGCCCCGGCTACGAGTTCAAGGACGAGTTCCACCCCGACCTCGCCTTCAACAAGCCGTACCTGCTGGCCATGGCCAACGCCGGCCCGGGCACCAACGGCTCGCAGTTCTTCATCACCGTCTCGCCGACCGCGTGGCTGACCGGCAAGCACACCATCTTCGGTGAGGTCAGCACCGAGGCGGGCAAGAAGGTCGTCGACGCGATCGCCGGCACCCAGACCAACCCGCGCACCGACCGCCCGGTCAACGACGTGGTCATCGAGTCCGTGGTCATCGAGACCCGCTGAGCCGCGTCTTGTGCCCCGGCCGGGTCCGGGGGAACCATTGCGCCCCGCCCGGTCGTACTCCGGGCGGGGCGGTGTGTTTGACGCCTCCGGGGCGGGTGCCGCGCCCCGCACACAGCAAGAGGACGAGGGGACCGATGGACCAGGTGCCAGGCAGCCCACAGGAGCCGCAGAACGCGCGGGGCGACGACGGCCTGCCGGGCTGCTACCGCCACCCGGATCGCCCGACCGGCATCCGCTGCACCCGCTGCGACCGGCCGATCTGCCCGGACTGCATGGTCAGTGCCTCGGTCGGCTTCCAGTGCCCGGACTGTGTACGAGGCGGCAGCGGGACCGGCCACGCCCCGGGGGCGACGGCACCGCGCACGATCGCCGGCGGCACCATCGCGGCCGATCCGCGGCTGGTCACCAAGATCCTGCTGGGCCTCAACGCCGCTGTCTTCCTCGCCGTGCTGGCGACCGGCGACGAGCTGGTGGGCCGGCTGGACCTGCTGGGGCTCGCCTTCGACCCGAGCCGGTACCAGCTCGTCGGCGTCGCCGAGGGCGAGTGGTACCGCCTGCTGACCGCGATGTTCCTGCATCAGCAGATCCCGCACATGGCCTTCAACATGCTCTCGCTGTGGTGGCTGGGGCCGCCGCTGGAGGCGGCGCTCGGCCGGCTGCGGTTCATCGCGCTGTACATGCTCGCGGGCCTGGGCGGCAGCGCCCTGTCCTACCTCCTCGCCGCGCAGAACCAGCCCTCGCTGGGCGCGTCCGGCGCGATCTTCGGGCTGCTGGGTGCGACCGCGGTGCTGATGCGGCGGATGCGCTACGACATGAAGCCGGTGCTGATCCTGCTCGGCCTCAACCTGGCCTTCACGTTCCTGTGGCCGCATATCGCCTGGCAGGCGCATGTCGGGGGCCTGGTGGTGGGCGCCGCGGTGGCGTTCGGGATGGTGCACGCGCCGCGCGACCGCCGCAACGCGGTCCATCTCGCGACGTGTGCGGTGGCGCTGCTCGCGATCGGCGCGGTGGTGTGGGTACGGACCCTTCAGCTGGTGGGCTGAGGGTCCCGTCCCGTCAAGTTGTCCACAGTACGTGGCCGATCTTGTGCATGCTGTGCGGAACTGGTGTCCCACGCCGCCCTGACCTGCGTTTCCCCAGTAAGGACAGGGGGAGGCGGAGGTCAGGGGCGGGTGCCGCCGATCACACCGGCGTCAACCTCCAGAGGGTTATCCACAGATCTTCTGAAGTTTTCCCCGGCTGTGGATAACTGTGTGGATGGCCTTGGGCAGGGCTTGCGCTACTTCCACTGTGTGGATACGCCGAAGCCCACCGCGATGAAGCCGAAACCGCAGACGATGTTCCAGTTGCCCATGGCGGCGATCGGCAGATCGCCCTCCGACACGTAGAACAGCACGATCCACACGAGCCCGATCAGGAACATCGCCAGCATCAACGGCGCCACCCAGCCGCGGCCCGAGGCCATCTTCAGGTTGGTGGTCTTCGCCGGCGGCGGCGTGAAGTCGTCCTTCTTGCGGATCCGTGACTTCGGCACGAGGAACTCTCCTGTCGATGTGCTGCTCCCCCACTCTCGACGTCGCTCGAGCGGCTGACCTGTCCGCGCGGGGGAGGTACGAGGTGTGCGCCGGGCTGTGGACGCGATGGGGAGCGGATTCCTTTCCCGGGCGTCCGTTAGCGTAGTGCTTCCGCGGCGTCGTAAGGAGTAAGGGTACGTTGAGTAATTCCGCTGACTCCTCCGGCCGCCCCGTCCGCCTGCGACTGCGGCCCGTACGGCTGCTCACCCTGGTCGTCTTCGCGCTCGCCGGGCTGCTCTTCTGGCTGAGCTTCGACACCGCGCGTGGCACCAATCTACGCTCGGACGACTCCATGCTGCGGCTGTCCGACCTCATCCAGGAACGCAGCCACAAAAACGGCGCCCAGGACGACCGCAACGCCACCCTGCGCGAGGAGGTCGACGCCCTCGCCCAGCGCGACAACGGCAGCTCCAAGGCCGAGGACGCCAAGCTCAAGGCGCTGGAGAAGAGCGCCGGCACCAAGGCGCTGTCCGGCCAGGGCGTGACCGTCACCCTCACCGACGCCCCGCCGAACGCCACCGCCAAGATCCCCGGTGTTCCCGAGCCGCAGCCCAACGACCTGGTCATCCACCAGCAGGACCTGCAGGCCGTGGTGAACGCCCTGTGGCAGGGCGGCGCCAAGGGCATCAAGGTCATGGACCAGCGGCTGATCTCCACCAGCGCGGTGCGCTGCGTCGGCAACACCCTGATCCTCCAGGGCCGGGTCTACTCCCCGCCGTACAAGGTCACCGCCGTCGGCGACCGCGAAGCGCTCAACAACGCACTGACCGCCTCCCCCGCCATCCAGAACTATCTGCAGTACGTCAACGCCTACGGACTGGGCTGGAAAGTCGACCAGCACGAGGCGATGACTCTTCCCGGCTACTCCGGCACAGTGGATCTCCACTACGCACAGCCTGTGAAGCCGTAGCCCGCGCGCCGCGGGGCGGCGGGGAGGGGCGGGGCCGATGACGCTGCGGTGGATCGTGCGGACGCTCAGCGAGGCCTGTGTCACCGTCGGCGCGCTGATCGTCCTCTTCGTGGTCTACCTGCTCTTGTGGACCGGCGTACGGGCCGACAGCGCCATGGACGGCGAGATCGGCAAACTCCAGCACCAGTGGTCGTCGTCGCCGGCCACCGAGCCCGGACCCGATCCCGCCGCCGGCGAGCCCACCCCGGCCCCGCGGCCCCGCCGCTATGTGCCGGGCGGCTCCTTCGCCGTCATGTACGTTCCGCGCCTCGGCGCGGACTGGGCCAAGCCCGTACTGGAAGGCACCGGGACCGACGTCCTCAAACGAGGCCTCGGCCACTACGCCCGCACCGCCCGCCTCGGCGAGGTCGGCAACTTCTCCGTCGCCGGCCACCGCCGCACCTACGGCGACCCCTTCAAGGACTTCCCGCGGCTGCGGCCCGGCGACGCCGTGGTGCTGACCGACGGCACGACCTGGTTCACCTACCGCATCGACAACCGGCCCTACACCACGCTGCCCGGCGACATCGGCGTGATCGACCCCGTACCGCGCAAGTCCGGATTCAACGGCCCCGGGCGCTACCTCACACTGACCACCTGCGAGCCGGAATGGGGCCACAGCCACCGGCTGATCGCCTGGGCACACCTCGACTCCACCCAACCCGTGGCACAGGGAAGGCCGTCGGCTTTGACGAGCTGACCCCCCTGCGCCCGCCCTCGCCCTTTACTCTGGTGTCGCAATCGACATCGTCATCGGCATCGGCAAGGGGACAGCGACAGCATGTACGGCTGGATCTGGCGGCATCTGCCGGGCAACACATGGGTCAAGGCGCTGATTTCCCTGGTGCTCGTGCTGGCGATCGTCTTCGTGCTCTTCCAGTACGTCTTTCCGTGGGCGGAGCCGCTGCTGCCCTTCAACGACGTCACGGTCGACCAAGGGATGGCAGCCGTCCGATGACCGCACGGATTCTTGTCGTCGACAACTACGACAGCTTCGTCTTCAACCTCGTCCAGTACCTCTACCAACTGGGCGCCGAGTGCGAGGTGCTGCGCAACGACGAGGTCGCGCCCCGGCACGCCCAGGACGGCTTCGACGGGGTACTGCTCTCGCCCGGTCCCGGCACCCCCGAGCAGGCCGGCGTCTGCGTCGACATGGTCCGGCACTGCGCGGACACCGGCGTCCCGGTCTTCGGCGTGTGCCTGGGCATGCAGTCGATGGCGGTCGCCTACGGCGGCGTGGTGGACCGCGCGCCCGAGCTGCTGCACGGCAAGACCTCGCCCGTCCTCCACGAGGGCGTCGGTGTCTTCTCCGGCCTCCCCTCCCCCTTCACCGCCACCCGCTATCACTCGCTGGCCGTCGAGCCCGACACCGTCCCCGACGAACTGATCGTCACCTCCTGGACGGAGGCCGAGGACGTCCCCGGCGGACGGATCGTCATGGGCCTGCGGCACCGCGAACTGCCGGTGGAGGGTGTGCAGTTCCACCCCGAGTCGGTACTGACCGAGTGGGGACACCGGATGCTGGCCAACTGGCTCGTCGAATGCGGCGACGAGGGAGCTGTGGAGCGCTCGACGGGGCTCGCCCCGGTGGTCGGCAAGGCCGGCGCGTGACCGCCCTGCGCCCCGAGCGTGAAGGGAGATCCTACGACCCGTACGAGGAACAGCCGTACGCGTCGCAGGAACCGTACGGGTCGCAGGACCCGCACGGACGCCCCGATGCGTTCGAGGCGGCGGTGGGGCGGCTCGACGACCCGCTGAACGATCCGCTCCCGGGCCGGGCATCGCCGCCGCCCACGCCGGCCCCCGCGCCCGCACCGGCGCCCACGCCGAGTCTGCTCGACCAACCGGGCCGGGGGCGCCGCCGGGGCAAGCCGGCGGAGGAGGGGCTGCCGGGCTCACCGTGGTTCCGGCCGCAGCAGACGCCGCAGCAGACGCCGCAACGGCCGGCCCCGGCGCCGCAACGGCCGGCCCCGGCGCCGCAACGGCCGGCCCCGGCGGCGCCCCCCGCCCCACGGGGACCGCAGCAGCCCTTCGGCCCCGCGTCCCGCTCCGCGCCCGCTCCCGCCGCGCAGGGGCCGGACGACGAGACCATGGCGCTGCGGCAGGCCGAGAAGCGCGGCGGGGGCACCGTTTCACGTGAAACCGACACGGCCGTTTCACGTGAAACATCGACATCGGCGTCCACCCCGGCAGTCGGCGGCCGTGCGGCCCGGCGTAAGGCCGCTCAGGAGGCCGCCAAGCGAGGCGGCAGGCGTGGCCGGCGCGGAGATGCGGCCACCGCCACAGCGGCCGCTGCGACGGCCGCTGAACCGGCTCCCGCACCCACATCCCGGCTGGAGGCCCGACGGGCCGCCCGTGCCGCCAAGGACAGCCCCAGCCTGATCGTCAGCCGCGCGCTGGGCGAGGTGTTCATCACCCTCGGCGTACTGATGCTGCTGTTCGTCACCTACCAGCTGTGGTGGACGAATGTGATGGCCGAGCAGGAGGCGGGCGGCGCCGCCAACAACCTCCAGCACGAGTGGGACAAGGGCGGCGGGGAGAAGAAGAATCTCGCGGCCGGCGAGCGCTTCGGGATCATGTACATCCCCAAGCTGGATGTGAAGGCGCCGATCGCCGAGGGCATCGACAAGCCCAGCGTGCTGGACCACGGCATGGTCGGTCACTACGACAAGAGCAGCGGGCTCAAGACGGCGATGCCCTGGGACAAGAAGGGCAACTTCGCGGTCGCCGCCCATCGCAACACGCACGGTGAGCCGTTCCGGTACATCAACAAGCTCACCAAGGGCGACAAGATCATCGTCGAGACGCAGAGCTCGTACTACACGTACGAGATGGAGAGCATCCTCCCGCAGACGTCTCCGAGCAACACCAGCGTGATCGGTCCGGTACCGCCCGGCTCGGGATTCACGGGGCCGGGGCGCTACATCACCCTGACGACGTGCACGCCGGAGTTCACCAGTACCTTTCGGATGATCGTCTGGGGCAAGATGGTCGACGAGCGGCCGCGGAGCAAGGGCAAACCGGAAGCGCTCGCCGGCTGAGCGAACACAAAAGGGGTACTACGCGGTGACTGCAACCGGAACCGACGAGGACAGCGACCGGTTCGCGCCGCCACCCAAGCCGCGACGCCGGGTACGCAGGACCATTGCCGCCATCGTCAGCGTCATCGGCGAGCTGCTGATCACGGCCGGTCTGATCATGGGCCTCTTCGTCGCCTACTCGCTGTGGTGGACCAATGTCCTCGCCGACCGCGAGGCGCACAAGCAGAGCGACCAGGTGCGCCAGCACTGGGCGAGCAGCGGGCCCAAGGGGCCGGGGGAGCTGGACACCAAGGACGGCATCGGCTTCCTGCACGTACCGGCGATGAACAACGGTGAGGTGCTGGTCAAGAAGAGCACCGCCGAAGACGTCCTCAACGAGGGGGTGGCCGGCTACTACACCAAGCCGGTCAAGTCGGCGCTGCCCCAGGACAAGAAGGGCAACTTCACCCTCGCCGCGCACCGTGACGGTCACGGCGCGAAGTTCCACAACATCGACAAGCTCAAGGACGGCGACCCGATCGTCTTCGAGACCAAGGACACCTGGTACGTCTACAAGGTCTACGCGACGCTCCCCCAGACCTCGAAGTACAACGTCGACGTCCTCAACAAGGTCCCCAAGGAGTCCGGCAAGCGCAAGCCGGGCCGCTACATCACCCTGACGACCTGCACCCCGGTCTACACCTCGACCTACCGCTACATCGTCTGGGGCGAGCTGGTCCGCACGGAGAAGGTCGACGCGGACCGCACACCGCCGAAGGAGTTGGGCTGACCGGCCCGCAGCACCCCGCAAGCGCCCGCCAGGACCTCGCGCACGCACGATGAAGCCCCGGCCGCCCTCCAAGGGCTGCCGGGGCTCCACTGTGCCGTCACTTCACGGACGCCGGCCGTCAGCCGCCGAACGGTCCGCCGAAGAAGCCGCCACCGTCGTCGCCGCCGTCACCACCGCCACCACCGACGGTGGTCAGCGTCACGGTGGCGGTCTTGGGGTCGGACGGCGTCTGCGGCTGCGGGTCCTGGGTGATCACACGGGCGTTGTCGTCCGGTGAACTGCCCGCAGCGACCTGGATGTTGGTGAATCCGGCCTGCTGCAGCGCCTGCTTGGCTTCCTTGAGCTTCTTGCCCCGCACGTCCGGCATGGGGGTCTGCGCCGCAGCCTTGCCGATCGTGAGGGTGACCGTGGAGCCGTTCTTGGCCTCGGTGCCTCCGTCAGGCGTCTGCGTGAGCACCTTGCCGACCTGGTTCGGGTCGGGGGTCTCCTGCTCGGACTTGCTGACGTCGAAGCCGAGGTCCCTCAGCTGCTTCTCCGCCGCGGCGGCGTCCTGCCCCACGACCGGCGGGACCTTCGTCTTCGGGCTCGCCTGGGCCACGGTCAGCGTGATCTTCGCGTTCTTGGACGCCTTGCTCTGACTCGTGGGGTCCTGGTCGATGACGGTGCCCGGCGTGCGGTCGGACTCCTGCTGCTTCTGCGTGACGTTGGTGAAGCCCTTGTTCTGCAGCTCCTTGGAGGCGTTCTCGAACGTCAGACCCTTGACGTCGGGAACAGTGATCTTCACACCCCCCGAGCACAGCGTGACCGAGACCGTCTCGCCCTTGCTGATGTCGCCGCCCGCGGCCGGTTCCTGCTCGGTGACCTGGCCCTTCTTGACGTTGTCGCAGGCCTTGCGGCCGCCCAGGGCCACCTTGAAGCCGCCGTTGACCCCGAAGTCCTTGGCCTCCGACAGGGTCTTCCCGACGAGGTTGGGCACCGTCGTCTCGGTGCTCTTGTTGCCGCCCTTGAACATCGCCTTGCCGATGAAGATCGCACCGACCAGGACGAGGACCGCCGCGAGCACCAGCAGGATCGTCGAGGTGTGGCTCTTCTTCTGGCCGCCGCCGCGCCGCCGGTCGCCACGATCCTCATAGCCGTAGCCGCCGTCGTCCGGGTTCATCGGCGGGAGCATGGAGGTCTGGCCCGCCGGATCCTGCGGACGCAGCATCGTGGTCGGCTGGTCCTGGTCGTAGCCGGCCGCGCCCATGGCGGAGGTCGCCGCGACCGGCTGGCCCTCCAGCGCCGCCTCGATGTCGGCGCGCATCTCATCGGCCGACTGGTAGCGGTAGTCCGGGTCCTTGACCAGCGCCTTCAGGACGATGGCGTCCATCTCCGGCGTGATCTCGGGGTCGAAGTTGCTCGGCTTCTGCGGCTCCTCGCGGACATGCTGGTAGGCCACCGCGACCGGTGAGTCGCCGATGAACGGCGGCCGGACCGTGAGCAGTTCGTAGAGCAGACAGCCGGTGGAGTACAGGTCGGAGCGGGCGTCGACCTGCTCGCCCTTGGCCTGCTCGGGCGAGAGGTACTGCGCGGTGCCGATGACCGCCGCGGTCTGCGTCATCGTCATCCCGGCATCGCCCATCGCACGGGCGATACCGAAGTCCATGACCTTGACCTGGCCGGTGCGCGTCAGCATGACGTTGGCCGGCTTGATGTCGCGGTGGACGATGCCGGCCCGGTGGGAGTACTCCAGCGCCTGGAGGACACCGGTGGTCATCTCCAGCGAACGCTCGGGCAGCAGCTTCCGCCCGGAGTGCAGCAGCTCACGCAGGGTGGAGCCGTCCACGTACTCCATGACGATGTACGGGATCGAGACCCCGTCGACGTAGTCCTCGCCGGTGTCGTAGACCGCGACGATCGACGGATGGTTCAGCGAGGCGGCCGACTGGGCCTCACGGCGGAACCGGGCTTGGAAGGACGGGTCACGAGCGAGATCCACCCGCAGCGTCTTCACAGCTACGGTGCGGCCCAGGCGGGTGTCATGCGCGAGGTACACCTCGGCCATGCCACCGCGGCCGAGCACCGAGCCCAGCTCGTACCGGCCGCCGAGGCGACGCGGCTCTTCCATAAGCTTCTCCAGCCCTCTCCGTCAGTCCCGACCGCACCGGTGTGTGGTCCGGCGGTGTGCTGTCCGGGCTACCGTACCCGGCACGCCACTTCGGATCGGGTCAGAGCCGCAACCTGATATATGACCGGTATGGGCATGACCCGAGTCACTTCTCGCCTTCGAGTACCGCCTCCATGACGCGCTTGGCGACCGGCGCGGCGAGCTTGCCACCGGCGATGTCGTCGCGGAGGGTGTCGGATCCCTCGATGACGACGGCGACCGCGACGGGAGTGCCCTTGTCGGTCTTCGCGTAGGAGATGAACCAGGCGTACGGGTTGTCCTTGTTGTTCTCGCCGTGCTGCGCCGTACCGGTCTTACCGCCGACTGTGACGTCCGGGATCTGGGCGTTGGTTCCCGTGCCCTCCTTGACCACGGTCTCCATGATGCTCTGGATCTTCTGCGCGTTCTCCGGCGAGAGCGGCTGGCTCATCTCCTGCGGCGTGTGCTGCTGGACCACGTTGAGGTTCGGCGCGACCAGCTGCTCGACCATGTACGGCTTCATCAGCTTGCCGCCGTTGGCGACCGCCGAGGCGACCATGGCCATCTGCAGCGGGGTGGCGCGGTTGGAGGCCTGGCCGATGCCCGCCATGGCGTTCTGCGGCCGGTTGTCCGTGGGGAAGATGCTCTCCGCGGCGCGGACCGGAGTGTCGATCTTCGCGTTGTTGAAGCCGAACTTCTCCGCCTCGGACTTCATCTTCTTGTTGCCGAGGTCCGCGCTGATCTTGCCGAACACCGTGTTGCAGGACACCCGCAGCGCCTCCCGCAGGCTGGCGTTCTCGCACGGGATGTTGCCCTCGTTCTTCAGCTGGAGGCCGGCCGTGTCGGGCAGCGTGTAGGGCAGCGGCGAATCGGTCTTGGAGTCGACGTCGGTGTAGAGGCCGTTCTCCAGGGCCGCCGCGGCCGTGACGACCTTGAAGGTCGAGCCCGGCGGGTAGGTCTGGCGCAGCGCCCGGTTGAGCATCGGCTCGTCGGGGTTGTTCTTCTTCTGCAGCCCGAGGTAGGCCTTGGCGTCCTTGTCGCTCATCCCGGCGAAGGTGGACGGGTCGTACGACGGGGTGCTGGCCAGCGCCAGGATCGCGCCGGTCTCCGGGTTGATCGCGGCGACCGCGCCCTTCTGGTCGCCCAGGCCGGCGAAGGCGGCCTTCTGCGCCTTGGCGTTCAGGGTGGTCACCACGTCACCGCCCTTCTGCTTGCTGCCGGTGAACATGTCGACCGTGCGGCTGAAGAAGAGCCTGTCGTCGGTGCCGGTGAGGATGCCGTCGTTGAGCTTCTCGAGCTGGTTGGCGTCGAAGGCCTGCGAGGCGTAGCCGGTGACCGGCGCCCACATCTTGCCGTTCTTGTACGTGCGCTTGTACTTGAAGTCACCGCTGTCGGTGGTCGTGGAGCCGGTGACCGCCTTGCCGTCGACGATGATGTTGCCCCGCGGCGTGCTGTAGCGCTCGATGGCCACCCGACGGTTGTGCGGGTCGTTCTTGAGCTCGTCGCCCTTGACGAACTGCACCCAGTTGACGCGGACGAGCAGGGCGAGGACGAGCAGGCCGCAGAAGATCGCGACCCGGCGCAGAGGCTTGTTCACGGGCGGACCACCTGGGTCATCTCGGCGTCGGTGGACGGGGCGGGGGCCGGTGCCGGGCGGCGTGCGGTGTCGCTGATCCGGAGCAGGATCCCCACCAGCGCCCAGTTGGCGATCACGGAGGAGCCACCCTGGGCGAGGAACGGCATCGTCATACCCGTCAGTGGGATCAGGCCCGTCACACCGCCGGCGACGACGAAGACCTGCAGCGCGAACGCGCCGGAGAGGCCGACGGCCAGCAGCTTGCCGAACGGGTCACGGGCGGCCAGCGCGGTACGGATACCGCGCTCGATCAGCAGGCCGTACAGCAGCAGGATGGCCATCAGCCCGGCCAGTCCGACCTCCTCGCCGACGGTGGCGAGGATGTAGTCGCTCTTCGGCGCGATGCCCAGGATCAGGCGGGAGTAGCCCTGTCCCAGGCCGGAGCCCAGGATGCCGCCGGAGCCGAAGGAGTACATGGCCTGGGCGGTCTCGGTGACACCGCCGTCGAGCAGCTCCAGCGGGTTGAGCCAGTTGTGCACACGCGTCTGGACGTGCGACTCGAACGACGCCACCGCGACCGCGCCGCCGGCGCTGAGCAGCAGGCCGAACACGATCCAGCTGGTCCGCTCGGTCGCGACGTACAGCATCACGACGAACAGGCCGAAGAACAGCAGCGAGGTACCCAGGTCGGTCTCGAAGACCAGGATCATCAGGCTCAGCGCCCAGATGACCAGGATCGGGCCGAGGTCGCGGCCGCGCGGGAGGTAGAGCCCCATGAAGCGGCGGCTGGCCAGCGCCAGCGCGTCCCGCTTCACCATCAGGTAGCCGGCGAAGAAGATCGCGATGATGATCTTCGCGAACTCGCCGGGCTGCAGCGAGCCGAGGCCGGGGATCGTGATCCAGATCTTCGCGCCGTTCACGCCGGGGAAGAACATCGGCGCGACCAGCAGCACCAGCGCGACCACCATCGAGATGTAGGTGTAGCGCTGCAGGACGCGGTGGTCCTTGAGGAAGATCAGGATGCCGAGGAACAGCGCCACACCGAGCGTGGACCACATCAGCTGGTTGGGCGCCATCGCCTTGCCCAGCGAGGGCTCCTGGTCGAGCCGCCAGATGAAGACCAGCCCCAGGCCGTTGAGCAGGGTGGCGATGGGCAGCATCAGCGGGTCGGCGTACGGCGCCCACTTGCGGACGACGAGGTGGGTGACGCCCGCCAGCAGACCGAGGCCCAGGCCGTAGCCCAGCACACCGGCCGGCACCGACCCGTCCTTCGCCAGTCCGACGTTGATGTACGCGAACACGGGGATCAGCACCGCGAAGACCAGCATGGCCAGCTCGGTGTTGCGGCGGCTCGGGGCTCCGATGGTGCCGATGGTGGTGGTGTTGGTGGTACTGCTCATGAGATGTCCGGCCCCCTACGCCCTCACTGCTGGGTGCTGCAATTCTTTTCCAGCTTCAGCTGCTCCTCGGAAGGGGCCTGGCTGGGAGTGGGTGTGGGAGTCGGGGTCACGGTCGCCGCGAGGGTACCGGCCGCGCCGGCCTTGTCGGTGGAACCGGGCTTGGCCGTCGGCGTCCCCGGCTTGGTGGGCGTCCCGGGCTTGGCGGGCGTGCCCGCCTGGCCCTTGCCCTTGTTGCGGGCCGCCTCGCGCTCGGCGGCCTCCCGCTGCTCCTTGCTGCGGCAGGCGTTGGCCTGCTTGCTCAGCTCGGCGACCTTCGTGGCGGCCTGGGAACGGCTGTCGACCGGGATGGTCTCCCTGACCTGGTTGCGCTGGTACAGCGGCAGGTACTTGAGTTCGATCTCGGGGTGGTCCTCGTCCACGTCGTTGAGCTTGATCCACGCGAGGTCCTGGCTGATACCCCGGTAGAGCGCGACGTGGCCCTCCTTGGTGCCGACGAAGTACTGGGTCTGCGTCCAGCGGTAGCCCGCGTACAGACCGCCGCCGACGACGGCCAGGGCGAGCGCGATGAACAGGGACCGCTTGATCCATCTGCCGCGCTTGGGCTTGACGAAGTCCTCGTCCATGAACGCGCCGAAGGAGCCCTGCGGCGGACCGCCGACCTCGGGGCCACCGCTTCCGGGCGGGCCGAAGGCGCCTCCGGGGGCGGCCGGCTGGCCTCCGGGCCGGCCGAGCTCGGCGGCCCGGGCGGCGGGCGTCTGCATCGTGCTGGGGTCGCTCAGCTGGTGCTGGTTCTCCGCGACGGCACCCACGATCACCGGGGTGTCGTTGAGCTGCCCGGCCATCGACTCGTTGCCGTCCACGTCCAGGACGTCGGCGACGATGCAGGTGATGTTGTCGGGGCCGCCGCCGCGCAGCGCGAGCTGGATCAGCTCCTGCACCGTCTCGTGCGGCCCGTGGTAGCTGGCGAGGGTCTCTTCCAGCGTCTGGTGGCTGACGACTCCGGACAGCCCGTCCGAGCAGATCAGATACCGGTCGCCGGCCCGCACCTCGCGGATCGACAGATCCGGCTCGACGTGATCGCCGCTGCCCAGCGCCCGCATCAGCAGCGAACGCTGCGGATGGGTGGTGGCCTCTTCCTCGGTGATCCGGCCCTCGTCGACCAGCCGCTGCACCCAGGTGTGGTCCTGGGTGATCTGGGTCAGCACGCCGTCGCGCAGCAGATACGCGCGGGAGTCGCCGACATGGACGAGCCCGAGCCGCTGCCCGGTCCACAGCAGGGCGGTCAGGGTCGTGCCCATGCCCTCGAGCTGGGGGTCCTCCTCGACCATCACCCGCAGCTGGTCGTTGGCGCGCTGTACGGCGCTGCCGAGCGACGTCAGCAGGTCCGAGCCCGGAACGTCGTCGTCGAGCTGGACGAGCGTGGAGATCACCTCGGAGGAGGCGACCTCGCCGGCGGCCTGGCCGCCCATGCCGTCGGCGATGGCGAGCAGGCGCGGCCCGGCGTAGCCGGAGTCTTCGTTGCCCTCGCGGATCATGCCCTTGTGCGATCCGGCGGCGAAGCGCAGTGACAGACTCATGCGCACCTCACCCGTCGGCTCGGGGTACAGCCGGTCTCGTCGAGCCACACTGCCCACCCTCCGGTCGGGAGCACGCCCGGGTCCGCCGAGTGGACCGCCGCGGCTCGCTCGCTGCGCTCGCTCATTGTCACTACTTCCGCAGCTCGATGACGGTCTTGCCGATGCGGATCGGGGCTCCCAGCGGAATCGGTGTCGGGGTCGTCAGTCGGGTCCGGTCCAGGTACGTGCCGTTGGTGGAACCGAGGTCCTCGACGATCCACTGGCCGTCACGGTCCGGGTAGATCCTGGCATGCCTGCTGGACGCGTAGTCGTCGTCCAGCACGATCGTGGAGTCGTGCGCACGGCCCAGGGAGATCGTCTGGCCTTGGAGGGCGACGGTGGTGCCGGTCAGCGAGCCTTCGGAGACCACCAGCTTCGTGGGGGCTCCGCGGCGCTGGCGGTTGTTTCCGCGGCCGCCTTCCTGGCGGCGCGGCTGCTGCGGGGGCGCGGCAGCCTGGCGCTGCGTACGCGCATCCGGCCCGCCGCGCCGGGCGGCACCGCGCTGTGTGACGCGCGTGCCGAACAGATCGCTGCGGATGACCTGTACGGCCACGATGACGAACAGCCACAGTACGGCGAGGAAACCCAACCGCATGACCGTGAGGGTCAGCTCTGACATTGCCCCCGCTTCACCCTTCGGCTTGCCGGTAAACGATGGTGGTACTGCCCACGACAATCCGCGAGCCGTCGCGGAGATTAGCGCGAGTGGTGTGCTGCCCGTCTACCACGATGCCGTTCGTGGAACCCAGATCCTGGATCGTGGGGGGCGTTCCGACCCGGATCTCACAGTGACGCCGGGAGACACCCGGGTCGTCGATCCGTACGTCAGCGTCGGTGCTGCGGCCCAGCACGAGAGTGGGGCGCGAGATCTGGTGGCGGGTGCCGTTGATCTCGATCCAGCGCCTGGTCTGCGCGTAGGGCTGCGGTCCTGCACCGGGCGGTGCCGTACGGGGTACGGGCTGTGCGCCGCCGGGAGGCGGGGACGCGGGCATGGGAGGCGGGCTCACATGGCCGCCGCGGGGCACCGCGGGGGCACGATGGGCCGCCGCCGGGCCCGGCTGGTCCTGGGACGAGCTGGAGGCGAGCGTACGGCTGCGGACGCGGTACAGGCCGGTGTCGAGATCGTCGGCCTTCTCCAGATGGACCTTGATCGGCCCCATGAAGGTGTAGCGCTGCTGCTTGGCGTAGTCGCGGACCATGCCGGCGAGCTCGTCGCCGAGCTGGCCGGAGTAGGGGCTGAGGCGCTCGTAGTCCGGCGCGCTCAGCTCCACGATGAAGTCGTTGGGGACGACGGTGCGGTCGCGGTTCCAGATGGTGGCGTTGTTGTCGCACTCGCGCTGCAGGGCGCCGGCGATCTCAACGGGCTGCACCTCTGACTTGAACACCTTGGCGAAGGTGCCGTTGACGAGACCTTCGAGACGCTGCTCGAAACGCTTCAGTACTCCCACGGGGCACCTCCTTCCTCAGTCTTCGTCGGGGTCGTCCTGATCGGGTCGTCCTGATACTGCTTACTGATCGTATCCACGCGTCGGGAAATCGGCTGGTTCCCCTTTCCCGCCTTGAGGACGAGTGTCGCCCCTCACAGGGTTGCCCGGTGCTTGCTTGCTCCTTGCCCACTGCTTGTGCACTGCGATCGTAGATGTGCCCCGAAGACAGTGTCCCGCAACCGCCGACCACCCCTGCCGGGCGGGGGCCGGAGCCGGACACCGTGCGGCACGAGCCGTTCCGGCCGCCTCCGGGGTGGCCCGGGCGGACCCGTTCCGGTTGCGGCTACCGCGAGTGTGACCCCTCGGGGTGGCACTCGGCGAATGCCCGAGGCGAGCAGGGTGCCACCCCGACCCGGGTGCCCGGAGGAAAGGCGTGTGAACCCACCCCTGCCAGCGTGCTAATGTTCTGGATGTCGGAAGGCGCTCGCACAAGACCCGGACGGAACACCCCGGATCACGTGAGAGAATCAAACGACAGCACCCATGCGCGGGTGGCGGAATAGGCAGACGCGCTGGATTCAGGTTCCAGTGCCCGAAAGGGCGTGGGGGTTCAACTCCCCCCTCGCGCACAGATGAGACCCCCGGTCTCCGGAGAAATCCGGAGACTGGGGGTTTCTTGTTGTCTTCGTCACGTTGTTGGGTATGTCACGGGCTTTGGCGGGTGGGGCGGGGACGGGCCGAGTCCGGGCGGGGCGCGGGAGAGTGCGGGCGGGCGCGGGGTGCTCGGGCGGGACGCTCGAGGGCTACCGCACCTTCGCGGGCGCCGGGCCTTCTTTAGCGTGCTTCGTTCTCTTTGTCCGTTTCATTTCCTTCCTTTCGTTCACCCACTTCGCCACCTTCTTCTCTTCTATCCATTTCGCCTTTTTCGTCTATTTCATCTTTCCTTGGGTCCACCACGCCTTGATTCCTCCGGCACCTTCCTCGCCTACGTGGTCGTTGTGAGGCCCTCTGCCGGGTCCGCGATCTCGGTCACGGCCGTGCGGAAGGCGCGGACGCGGGCCGTTTCGCGCTCGGTGTGGTGGACGAGCCCCAGGACGGAGTCCGGCAGGCCGGTGACGGGGACGAAGGCGATGTCGCGGCGGCCGTGATAGTCGGCGGTGGGCCGGCACAGCAGCATCCCGCCGCGGTCGGCGGCGGTCAGGGTGAGGCCCTCCTGCAGGGTGCTGACCCTGGGGCCGGCGGGTATCGGGCGGCCCTGGGGGGTGGCGGCCGGGGCGTGGGCCGCGCGCCAGTAGGCGGGCGCGGGGTCGCCCGGGGAGATCAGGGCGACGCCGGCGAGATCCTCGGCGGTGATCGTGGCCCGGGCCGCCAGCGGGTGGCGTACGGACACCGCGAGGGTCTGCTGCTGGGCGGAGAAGACCGGACCGAGGGTGAGATCGGGCTCGGCCATGGGCAGCAGCGTGACGGCGACGTCGACGGTGCCGCTGCGCAGCGCGCCGAAGGGGTCGCAGAGCGGGATCTCGACGATCTGGGTGGCGCAGGCCGGGTGGCGGCGGTGGAAGGCGTCGATGGCCCGCATGATGCGGTCGTCCGCGGTGCCCTGGAAGCCGATCGTCAGCCGGCCCTCGATGCCGCGGGCGGCGCTGCGGGCGCGCTCCACGGTGGCGCGCAGTGCGTCGTAGGCGGGGCGCAGCGACATACGGAACTCCTCGCCGAGCGGAGTCAGGCGGACCCGGCGACTGGTGCGGTCCACCAGGCGGGCGCCGATCCGGGACTCCAGGGCCCGCAGGAGCTGGCTGACGCGGCTCTGCGACACGTACAGCCGCTCGGCGGTGCGGCCGAAGTGCAGCTCCTCGGACAGGACGAGGAAGCACTCCAGCTCGCGCAGTTCGAGCCCGGGGGCGGGGCGGTGGGCGGTGGTGGTCGTGGCCGGTGGGCCGCTGCCGCTCATGGGGTCCTTCGTGGGGCGTTCGTGAGGTGGTGGCCGGTGGCATGGCTCTACGGATCGATGCGTCCTGCTCGTGGACGGATCGATAAGTGCTGCTCATAGAAGGGTGAGGAGTTGGCCGTTGTTCCCCGGAGGGTGCGGGCGTTGGCTGGGGACATGACGAACGGTGAGGGCGGGACGGCGGTCCGCGGAAGTGAACCAGGTGGACGGTCGGGGGAGTTGGCGGGAGTACGGGGCGGTGGCTGGCCGGCGGTGGGGGCGCTGGCGGCGGCGACGTTCACCGTGGTGACGTCGGAGATGCTGCCGGTGGGGCTGCTGACGCCGATCGGCCGGGAGCTGCGTGTCTCGGACGGCACGGCGGGACTGACCCTGACCGTGACGGGCCTGGTCGCGGCGGTGGCCGCGCCGGTGCTGACGTTGCTGGTGGGGCGGCGGGACCGGCGTGCGGTGCTGGTCGCCCTGATGGGCACGCTGGCGGTGGCGAACCTGGTCGCGGCGTATGCGCCGAATGCCGTGGTGCTGCTGGCGGCACGGGTGCTGGTGGGGCTGGGGATGGGAGGGGTATGGGCGATCGCCGCGGGGCTCGCGGTGCGGCTGGTGCCCGGCAGCCGGGTCCCGGCGGCCACCTCCCTGATCTTCAGCGGGGTCGCCGCGGCGTCGGTGCTGGGGGTGCCGGCCGGCACGTTCCTGGGTGAACTGGGCGGCTGGCGCAGCGCGTTCGTGGCGATGGCCGTGGTCTGCGGCGCGGTGGCGGCTGCCCTGGCCGTACTGCTGCCGCCGCTGCCGGAGGACCGGGCGGTCCGGCTGAACGGCGTGCTCGGGCTGCTGCGCGGCGCTTCCGTGCGGACCGGACTGCTGCTGGTGGCGCTCCTGGTGACGGGCCACTTCGCGGCGTACACCTATGTGCGGCCGGTCCTGGAGCAGGTGGCCGGTGCGCGGGCGGACCAGATCGGCACGCTGCTGCTGGCGTTCGGCCTGGCGGGCCTGGCGGGCAACTTCGCCGCCGGTGCCGGTGCGGCGCGCGCACCCCGGGCGGCGCTGCTGGCGATCTGCGGGGTGCTCGCGGGCGCGGTGCTGCTGGTGCCGCTGCTGGGGCGCGGCGCCGGGGTGCCGGGAGCGGCCCTGCTGGTGGCCGTGTGGGGTCTGGCCTACGGGGGCGTGTCCGTCAGCACCCAGACCTGGCTGATGGCCGCCGCGCCGGGGGCCCGGGAGGCGGCGTCCGCGCTGTTCGTGGCGGTGTTCAACGGGGCCATCGCGCTGGGCGCCCTGCTCGGCGGCCGGGCCGCGGACGGCTGGGGCGTGGTGGGCGTGATGTGGCTGGGCGGTGCGCTGGCGGTGGGGGCGCTGGTGACGGTGGGAGTGGGGAGGGGGCCGCGGATGTAGGTGGGGCGGAGGGGGAGCGGCTGTCGGGTGTCTGCCGCGGGACCCGTTGGCGGGGTGGTGCGACGGAGGAAGTGGGCGCGGGCCCGGGGGCGTGGGCCAGGGGTGGGGCGGTGTGGCCGGTGCCCCCGGGGCGGGCGCGGGTGGTGGGTCTCAGGCGGCGAGGCGCTCGGCCAGGGCCTTGGCCTTGGCGGCCGCGTCCTGGTGGGCCTTGTCCCGGGAGGTCTCGTACAGGGGGACCAGGTCGGCCATCGCCGGGTTGCTGGGGGCCATGGTGAGCTCGGGGACGATGAAGTCGACGTCGAGGCCCATGCCGCCGTTCAGGACGGCCTCGAGGTAGTTCTGGACGTACTCGAAGGACTCTCGGGGCGTGCCCGGTGCGTACGAACCGCCGCGGCTGGCGACGACGGTGACCGGGGTGCCCTTGGCGGACGGCGTCTCGCCCGCCGTGCGGCCCATGATGATCACCTGGTCGAGCCACGCCTTGAGCGTCGAGGGGATCGTGAAGTTGTACATCGGCGCCGCGATCACGACCGCGTCGGCCTTCTCCAGCTCCTCGGCGAGCTCGACCCGCAGCGCGAAGGCGGCCTGCTGCTCGGGGGTGTGGGTGGACGGGTCGGAGAAGGCGGCGGAGGCGGCGACGCCGTCGAGGTGCGGCAGCGGGTCGGTGGCCAGGTCGCGGTGGATGACCGTGCCGTCGGGGTGCTGCTCCTCCCAGGCCTTGCGGAAGGCCGCGGTGACGGAGCGGGAGGCGGAGCCGCCCTCGGGGAAGAGGGAGGAGTCGATGAGCAGAAGCGTGGCCATGGGAATCGGTCCTTCGGTTCGCGGTCGGACGGGGCGCGGCCGCTGGTTGAATTCCGTACGTCCCTATTAATAACACAGGAGCTTACTTTTCTGCAGTAGCCAACGAGAAGGCGGTACTCTGGGTGTATGGCGGACCACGGCGAGGCGATGTGCAGGCAGGTCGACGACGGCATGGCGCGCGTCTTCGAGCTGTTCGGGAAGCGCTGGACGGGGCTGATCGTCGCCACTCTGATGCCGGGCCCGGTGCACTTCGCCGATCTGCGGCGGGCCATTCCCGGGATCAGTGAGCGGATGCTCTCCGACCGCCTCATGGAGCTGGCGGCGACCGGTCTGCTGGTTCGCGAGGTGGACGCGGGACCGCCGCTGCGCGTCTCGTACCGGCTGACGGAGGCCGGTCGGGCGATGGAGCCCGCGCTGAAGGAACTGGGGCGCTGGGCGGAGACGTACCTCGCCGACGGGGGGCAGTGTCCGGAGCGCTTCCGCAAGTAGCCGGCTGCGGGGCAATTGGCCTGCTGTGGGGAGTGGGCGGGTGGCGCCGCCCCAGGGGCGGGAAGACTGCCCGGCTTCCGGGGCCTTACTCGAGCGGCTCCTGTGCGGCGTTGTAGCGCCGCAGGTACGTCGCGAAGCGGTCGAGGTCGGCCTCGTCCCAGTCGGCCAGCCGCTGATGGAACGCCTGGCGGCGGCTGGCGGTGACGTTGGCGAGTACCTGGGCGCCCTTCTCGGTGGGGTGGAGTACCTGGACGCGCTGGTCGTCCGGGTCGACGCGGCGCTCGACGAAGCCGAGTTTCTCCAGTGCGGCGATCTGCCGGCTGACCGTGGACTTGTCCAGGAAGTAGTGCGCCGCGAGGTCCGTGGCGCGGCATCCGTGCTGGTCGTCGAGGTGTGCCAGCAGGGTGTAGGAGACCAGTGACAGCTCGGGGTGCATCCGGGCGGCGGTGGCGCGGGCTCGTCGGGCGAACGCGGTCATCTCCTGCTGGATGGTCTCGACGGAGTCATCGCGGTGGGCCACGGTTTGCCTTTCCTAGAGGTGGTTGTATAGTACAACGTAATTGAGAGTTGTATTTGCCAACTAGATGGGGTCGGTAGCCGGTGACAACGGCGCCACTGGGGGTGACGGCGGACATCTGGTGGCGACAGCCGAGCCGACGAGCTGAGAAGGCCTGCCCATGAGTACGGTCCGACGTCCCGACCACCGAAGCGAAGGACACGGCGGCCACCGTTCCGCGCGCCCCGCCCACTCCACCGGGCTGCGCCATGTCCTGACGCACCTGATCACCCCGCTGCTGATGTGCATCGGCATGGGCCTGGCGTACCTGGGCGCGTTCGCGAACCCCGCGCCGCACGACCTGCCCGTGGCGGTCGTCGGATCGAGCCGAAGCGCTCAGCTGCTCGCTCAGTCGATCAACGACAGGGCACACGGCGAGCTGGAGGTACGGACCGTCGGCAACCGGGCGGCGGCGGTCGAGCAGCTCAAGCACCAGGACATCTTCGGCGCGTACGTGATCGACGCGACGGCGCGGGGCGCGAAGGCGCGGGACGCGAACTCGCATGGTGTGAACTCGCGTGGCACGAACTCGCATGGTGTGAGCTCGCGTGGTGTGAACTCGCATGGTGCGAGGGATGCTTCGGCGGATGCCGTGGGGGGTGCGGGGGCGGCAGCGGCGGGCTTCGCTGGGCCGGCGCCCGAGCTGCTGGTGGCGACCGCCGGATCCGACACCAGCGCCTCCGTCGTCCAGAAGATCTTCACTCCTCTCGCCGCGCAGCAGGGCGCCCCGCTGAAGGTCACCGACGTGGCGCCGACCGCCGAGGACGACCCCACCGGCCAGGGCGTCTTCTTCCTCCTGGTCGCGATCAGCATCGGCTCGTACGCCTCGGTGGCGGTGATCGGCGGAGCCGGAGCCGTGCTGCCGCTCCGGCTCCGGGCGGCGCTGGCGATCGGCACGTCCTTCGTGGTCAGCCTCATCGGCGCGGCGTTCGCGGGCCCCGTGTTCCACCTCGTCGACCACGGCCTGTGGGGCGTGTGGGGCATGGCGTGGCTCTACTCCGCCGGCATCCTGCTGATCGGCACCGGCCTGCACACCTTCCTCAAGCGCTGGACGACGCTCGGTGTGATGGCCCTCTTCGTGATGCTCAACTTCACCTCCTCCGGCGGGATTTTCCGCCCCGAGATGCAGAACGGGTTCTTTGCGGCCCTGCACTCCTTCTGGAACGGCGCGGGCTTCGTGGAGGGCACCCGCAGCCATGTCTACTTCGACGGCTACGGCCTGTCCGGACACCTCTGGACGCTGGTGTGGTGGCTGGTCGTCGGCGTGCTGGCGGTCGGTGCGGCGGCGCTGGCCGAGAAGCGGCGGCGCGCAGCGGAGGCGGAGACCGCCGCCAACGCGGTGGCGGTGGCTGCTGCCGCGGTGGCGGCGACGGTGCCGCCGCGGCGGCCGAGGGGTGCTCGGGACGAGGATCTGGAGGAGGAACTGGAGGAGGCTGTGGGGGTTTAGCGGGCGGTGGTTGGTGGCCGGTGGCCGGTGGTTGGCGTTCGGTGTGTGGGGATTGGCGCTGCGATTGCCATGGCGGTTGCTGCGACTGCGACTGCGGTTGCGATTGCGACTGAGCCTGGAGCTTGGGCTTGGGCTGGAACTGCGGCTTGGCTGGAACTGCGGCCGGGGTCCTGGGAGTCCTGGTCCCTGGCGCCGCCGGATAGTTATCCACAGGCTGTGCGGGCTTCGGCGAAGTGTCGGTAACGTCGTTGCTCGTCGGCAAGCCGGGACCGCTCGGCGGGCCGACGAGTACGCAGGACACGAGAGACGCAGGTCGTGAAGGGGGAGGTGGCCCGCCATGTCGCGTGTGCCGTACGTACCGGGGTTCGCGAGGGCGGACGCGCAGGGTCCTTCGGGGTCGTCGCCCAAGGCCGCCGGCCGGGCGCTGCGGGAGCGCCTGCCCCGTTCCGAGCAGGGCGCGCTCTCGATCGCGGCCGGGCGGCCGGATCCGGTCATGGCCGTCGAGGCGTCCAACGCCGGGCGACTGCCCGAGCTGACGCCGATAAGGGTCGGCCGGATGGCCGCCAGTCCCTTCGCCTACCTCCGCGGCTCTGCGGGCCTGATGGCGTACGACCTGACGAATGGCCCCGTGACCGGCATCGGCGCGCAGATCTGCGGGGACGCGCACGCAGCCAACTTCGGTCTCTACGGCGATGCCCGCGGCGGTCTCGTCATCGATCTCAACGACTTCGACGAGACCGTGTACGGGCCGTGGGAGTGGGACGTGAAACGGCTGGCGACGTCAGTGGTGTTGGCGGGCCGCGAGGCGGGCGCCAGTGAGGACGACTGTCGTAAGGCCGCGCAGGACACGGCGGGCGCATATCGGCGCACCATGCGGCTGCTGGCCAAGCTGCCGGTGACCGAGGCGTGGAATGCCATCGCCGACGAGGAGCTGGTCTCGCACACCGACGCCCGGGATCTGCTGGGGACGTTGGAGCGGGTGTCGGCCAAGGCCCGCAAGAACACCAGCGCGCGGTTCGCGGCGAAGGCCACGGAGCGGACGGCGGACGGTGGACGGCGGTTCGTGGACGCGCCGCCGGTGCTGCGGCGGGTGCCGGATGCGGAAGCCGCAGCGGTTGCCGCGTCCCTCACGGCTTATCTGGAGACGCTGCCCGATGACCGGCTGCCGCTGCTGTCCCGGTACGCGGTGCACGATGTGGCCTTCCGCGTGGTCGGCACGGGCAGTGTGGGCCTGCGGTCGTATGTGGTGCTGCTGCTGGATCACCGGGGCGAGCCGCTGGTGTTGCAGGTGAAGGAGGCGCGCGCCTCGGTGCTGGCACCGTATGTGGAGAAGGCCGGCTTCCCCATACCTTCGGCGATACACGAGGGGCGCCGGGTGGTGCTCGGGCAGCGCAGGATGCAGGTCGTCAGCGACATCCTGCTGGGCTGGACGACGGTGCAGGACATAGCGACGCCCGGTGGGGGCGGGGCGGCAGCTGGAACCGGCCGCCTGGAAGGAGGGTTCCTGGACGGACTCCCCTTCCAGGTCCGGCAGTTCAGAAACCGTAAGGGCAGCGTGGACCCGGCGCAGCTGTCCGGCGAGCAGATGGACGACTACGCCCGGATGACCGGTGCCCTCCTGGCCCGAGCCCACGCGCACAGTGCGGACCCGCGTCTGCTCGCTGGCTACTGCGGCAAGAGCGAGGAGCTGGACGAGGCGGTGGCACGGTTCGCCCTCTCTTACGCGGACCGTACGGAAGCGGACCATGCAGCCTTGACCGCCGCGGTGAAGACCGGCCGGATCGCGGCTGAGCTGGGGGTGTGAGGCCCGCAGCCTGTCGGTAGACGTGCCTGAGATGCCCGTCAGGCCTGTCGTGCCTGCGTGCCTGTCGTGACCGTCGTGCCTGTCGTGCAGTGCCTGTCGTGCAGTGTCTGTCGTGCGTACGGGCTGGTTCGGACGGGGGCGGGCGGGCTCGGGTGGTTAGCCGGCTGGGGAGCTTGGGCGGCTGGCGGGGCTAGCCGGCTGGGGAGGCAGGCTGGGCTGGGGAGATTGGCGGTGGTGGTGGGTGGGGGGGAGGGGCCCTGGGCCCCGGGGGGGGGGAGAGGACAGGGGGAAGGCCCAGAAGCAGCGAAGCGGACCGGCGGTCGTGAGGGTGTCGGAGGTACCACCCCCGGCGTGGTGTGGAGGTGCCAGCTCGTGCCAGCCTCGGCGTGGGGTGGGGGTGCGAAGCCTGTGCCGGCTCCCGCGTGGGGCGGAGGCGCCGGCTCCGGCGTGGGGGTGGAGGTGCGAAGCCCGCGCCGGCCCCCGCGTGGGGCGGAGGCACCGGCCCTGGCGTGGGACGGAGGCACCAGCCCGGCGTAGTGCGTAGGTGCCAGCCCGTGCCGGCCCCGGCATGGGGCGGAGGTGCCAGCCCCCGCATGGGCCGTACGCTGACCGGGTGACGAACTCGCACGCGGAGAACGCGCAGGACGGCCAGCACCAAGCGGACGCCCCGGGCACATCGGGCGCCCAGGGTGGTTCGCAGGCACCCGACGCCCGCGGCGGTGGGCAGGATGCCCAGGCCGGGTACGGCGGCGGCCCGGAAGATCAGGTCGCGGGCTCGGGTGAGCCGGGGGCGGCCCAGGACGCCGAGGCCGATTCGCCCGCCGGGCCGGCCGGGGCTGGGGACGAGCCGGGCGTTGCGGCGAGTACCGCACCGGGTGCCTCATCGGGTGCCGCACCGAGCGGCGAGCCGAGCGTCGAAGCCGGTGGGCAGGCCGCTCAGGACGAGGCGACCCGGCGGCTGGCGAAGGCGGTGCTGGCCGCGGAACAGGCGCTGATCGAGTTCGAGATCGCCGTGGAGACCTTCCGGGTCGAGGTGGAGAACTTCTCCCGCCTGCACCACCAGCGGCTCGGCCCCATGTACGCGCGGCTGGACGAGCTGGACGCGCAGATCGCCGAGGCCGTGGCCGCGCGTACGGGCGACCCCGAGGACATCCGTAAGGCGCGGGAGGCACGGGCTTCGGTGCTGCCGATGCCGGAGGTGGAGGAGCTGTTCCACGGCTGGATGGGGTCGGAGGGACTGTTCCCGGAGGCGCAGGCGATGCTCACCGAGCGTTCGGTGCGGCCGCCGGAGAAGGTGCGGCCCAGCGAGGGGGCCCGCAAGGTCTACCGCGACCTGGTGCGCAAGGCGCACCCGGACCTGGCACGGAACGAGGCGGAGCGGGCCCGCCGCGACGCGTTCATCGCGCGCGTCAACCTGGCGTACGGCCAGGGTGACGAGGCGGTGCTGCGGGAGCTCGCGCGGGAGTGGGAGGCCGGTCCGGCACCGGTCGAGGAGCGGCTCAGCGAGAGTGAGGAGCTCTACGCCCGGCTGGAGTGGCTGGCCGAGCGCAAGGAACTGCTGGCCGCCGTCGCCGCCGAGCTGGAGGACAGCGCGATCGGCTCGATGATCAAGATGGCGCCGGAGGACCCGGACGCGCTCCTGGACGAGATCGCCGAGAAGCTGCTCGCCGATGTCGCAGAACGCGAGGCCTACCTCGCGCAGCTCGTCGGGTAGCGTCGTGACCATGCAATTTGGTTCTGTACCCACGGTCGCTGTCGACGCGCTCTCGTCCGGCGACTTCCTCCTGGACGTGCGTGAGGACGACGAGTGGGCGGCCGGGCACGCCGAGGGCGCGCTGCACATCCCGATGAGCGAGTTCGTCGCCCGTTACGGGGAGCTGACCGAGGCGGCGCCCGAGGGCGGCAAGGTGTATGTCCTGTGCCGGGTCGGCGGGCGTTCCGCGCAGGTGGCGCAGTATCTGCTCCAGCAGGGCATCGACGCGGTGAATGTCGCGGGTGGCATGCAGGCATGGGAGGCCGCGGGCCGTCCGGTGTCGGACGGCAAGGGTGGCTCGGGGACGGTCATCTAGCCCGACTTTGTAGCGGGCTTTGTGGTTGGGGCTTGTAGCCGGTCTTGCGAGAGCCGTCCCGGGGCTACCGGTCTACCAGTCCACCGGTCCGCCGGTTCGACTGCCTGCCGCCCGTCCGCTGACCTCCATCTGCCGGTTCGCCGATTTGCCGGTCCGCCGGTTTCCCCGGGGGCCGGTCCGTCGGTACTTCGAGGCACACTCCTGCCTCAGCCCAGCGGATGCGACGCCAGCAGGTTGCCGAGGGCTTCCTCGTGGGCGGCGGCCGGGCCGAGGGAGAGTTCGAGCTGTTTGGCCCAGGCGTGGTAGCGGTGCAGGGGGTAGTCGGTGTCCGCGCCGAAGCCGCCGTGCAGATGCTGGGCGGTCTGGACGACGCGGCGTACGCCTTCGGAGGCCCAGATCTTGGCGACCGCGACGTCTCCGGCGACGGGTAGCGGGCCGGGGGCGTCGGTGGTGATGCGCCAGGCGGCCTGCCAGAGTGTGGCTTCCATGGCGCGCAGGTCGATGAAGCGGTCGGCGGCCTGCACGGCGACGGCCTGGAAGGTCGCCACCGGGAACCCGAACTGTTCGCGCTTGCCGGTGTAGTCGCCGGTCATCGCGAGTACGCGTTCGCCGAGGCCCAGGGCGAGTGCGCAGGTGCCTGTGGTCAGGACGTTGCGCAGCGACTTCCAGGCGGCGGGGTCGCTGATCATCTCGTGGGCGCTGATGCGCGCGGAATCCAGCCGGACCTCGGCATGGCGCTCTCCGCTGGTGGAGATCTGGTCGTCGAGTGTGACGCCGAGGTGGGTGCGGGGGACGAGGGCGAGGACGGCGTGGCCGTCGGTGGTGTGGGCGGGGAGCAGGATCCGGTCTGCGGTGTGCCCCCAGGGGACGGCGGTCTGGGTGCCGTCGAGGATCCAGTCGGTGCCCTCCTGGCGGGCGGTCACGGCGAGCTCGGCCGGCTCGTGGCCGGTGCGCCCGGCGGAGGCGACGGTCACGACCAGGTCCCCGGCGGCGATGGGGGGCAGCACCTCGGTACGCAGTTCGTCGGTGGCGTGGTGCTGGAGGGTGAGTGCCGCGGCGCCGGACTCCAGGAGTGGTACCCGTGCCAGGACCTTGGCCGACTCGCGCAGGACGAGGCAGAGTGCGATCGCGTCGAGGCCCGCCCCGCCGTACTCGGGCGCGATCGGCAGGCTCAGCAGGTCGGCGTCGGCGAGCGTGCGCCACAGGGTGCGGTCGAAATCGTCGGCGACCGCACCCGCGGTGAGTGCGGGGCTGGGCACGCCGTCGGGTGTGACCCCCGAGAAGACGGCCTTCGCCGCTTCGACGGCGGCCTGCTGCTCCTCGGTGAAGGTGAAGTCCACTGGTCTGTCCTCCCGCGCGGCGCCTCGAACTGACGAAGCGTCAAGGTAGAACAGGTTGCAGGAATTGGGAATGGTGAGGGCGGCCAAAGGCGCGGGGCCACGAGCGGGTTGGGGTGTGGCGTGCGCTCGGGGCACCACGCCGGGCGCTACCGGTCGAAGTCCAGCTCGACCTTCTCCGTGACCGGATGGGACTGGCAGGCCAGGACGTAACCGGCGTCGACTTCGTCCGATTCCAGGGCGAAGTTGCGGTCCATGCGGATCTCGCCTGAGACCAGGAAGGCCCGGCAGGTGCCGCAGACCCCGCCCTTGCAGGCGTAGGGGGCGTCCGCGCGGTTGCGGAGCACCGCGTCGAGCAGGGGCTCGCCGTCGTGGACCGGCCAGGTGCCGGAGCGGCCGTCGAGGGTGGCGGTGACGGTGCTGTGCGCGGGGGTGGCGGTGGCCGGGACGGCCGTGGCGCCGTTGTCTATGTGGAAGATCTCCTCGTGGATGCGGGAGCGGGGCACATCGAGGGCGCGCAGGGCACGCTCGGCCCCTTGGACCAGGCCGTACGGGCCGCAGAGGTACCAGCCGTCGACGGAGTCGATCTTCAGGAGGGCGGGCAGGAGGGAGCGCAGCCGGGCCTCGTCCAGGCGACCGGACGGCAGGCCGGCCTGCTGCTCTTCGCGGGAGAGGGTGTGGATGAGCTGGAAGCGCTGGGGATAGCGGTCCTTGAGGTCGGCCACTTCCTCCAGGAACATCGTCGAGGCCGCCGTGCGGTCGCTGCGCAGCAGACAGAAGCGGGCGTCCGGCTGCTGGGCCAGCAGTGTGGCGGCGATGGAGAGCACGGGGGTGATGCCGCTGCCGCCGACGATTCCGACGAAGTGGCCGGGGCGGGGAGCGAGGGTGAACCGCCCGGCCGGAGCCATGACGTCCACTGTGTCGCCGACCGCAAGTTCCTTGAGGGCGTAGGTCGAGAAGGCGCCGTCCTCGACGAGGCGGATGCCTACGCGCAGCACGGACCCTTCGGTGGCGGGGGTGCAGATGGAGTACGTACGGCGGATCTCCTGGCCGTCGACCGTTCTGCGCAGCGCGATGTGCTGCCCGGGGGTGTGCCGGAACGTCGTTCGCAGCTCGGGCGGGACCGCGAAGGTGACGGCCACCGCGTCGTCCGTGAGCCGCTCGATCTCCCGGACCTGGAGCGGGTGGAACATCACAACTCCTTGAAGTGGTCGAAGGGTTCACGGCAGGACTCGCAGCGGCGCAGTGCCTTGCACGCCGTGGAGGAGAACCGGCTCAGCAGGGTGGTGTCGGTCGATCCGCAGTGCGGGCAGCGGATCGTGAGGTCGACGCTGACCGGTCCGCCGGCCGGGCCCGTGGGGCGTGGTGGGGCGATGCCGAATTCGGCCAGCTTCCGGCGGCCCTCGGCGGTGATCGCGTCGGTGGTCCACGGCGGGCTGAGGACCGTGCGGACCTCGACTTCGGGTATGCCGCGGTCGTGCAGTACGCGTTCTATGTCGGCGGACATTGCCTCGATGGCGGGGCAGCCGGTGTAGGTGGGTGTGAGCCGGACCTCGACGCGGTCCGGGGCCGTCAGCCGTACGCCGCGCAGTACGCCGAGCTCGGCGAGGGTGAGGACGGGCAGCTCGGGGTCGGGAACGGAGCCGGCGAGCGCCAGCAGTTCCTCTTCGAGGGCGGTGGTGGTCACCATGTCGCTCCCGGGTGGCTGCGGTGGAGGTGCTGCATCTCGGCGAGCAGTCGTCCGAACGACTCGGTGTGCAGGCCCTGGCGGCCCGCGCCGGCCGTCCAGGCGCCGCGCTGGGGGCCTTCGGGGACGGCGAGGGTGGCCTGCCCGAGTGTGGTGGTGATGCGGGTCGTCCAGGCGTCGTGGAGGGACGGCCAGGGCACCGACTCCAGCCCTTCCACCGGTTCGAACATCTCGCCGGTGAACTGCCAGAGGGCGTCCAGGGCACGCTGCATCCGGGTGTGGCTCTCGTCGGTGCCGTCGCCCAGGCGCAGCGTCCACTGCTCGGCGTGGTCGCGGTGGTAGGCGACCTCCTTGACGGCCTTTCCGGCCAGCGGAGCCAACTCGCTCTCGCCCTCGGCGAGTCGCTCGTACAGCAGCTCCTGGTAGGTGGAGAAGTAGAGCTGGCGGGCGATGGTGTGGGCGAAGTCGCCGTTGGGCTGCTCGACCAGCTGGAGGTTGTGGAACTGCCGCTCCTCGCGCAGATACGCCAGCTCGTCCTCGTCGCCGGCCAGGGAGAGCAGCACCCGGGCCTGGCCGAGCAGGTCCAGCGCGATGTTGGCCAGCGCGACCTCCTCTTCCAGGACCGGGGCGTTGCCGGCCCACTCGCCCAGGCGGTGGGAGAGGATCAGGGCGTCGTCCCCGAGGGGCAGGGCCGGGGTGGCCGTGACGTTCATCAAAGGTGATGCACCCCGTCCGGGATCTCGTAGAAGGTCGGGTGGCGGTAGGGCTTGTCGCCGGCCGGTTCGAAGAAGGCGTCCTTCTCGTCCGGAGAGGAGGCGGTGATCTGCGCGGAGGGCACCACCCACAGGGAGACGCCCTCGGAGCGGCGGGTGTAGAGGTCGCGGGCGTTGCGCAGGGCCATCTCGGCGTCCGGCGCGTGGAGGCTGCCGGCGTGGGTGTGGGACAGTCCGCGGCGGCTGCGTACGAAGACCTCCCACAGGGGCCAGTCCGCCGGCGGGGCCATCGCTCCCCCGTCGGCTGCCGGGCTCTCGGTGGGGTGGTGTGTCGTCATCGGTCGGCCTTCCCGTGCTTGGCCGCGTGTGCGGCGGCGGCTTCGCGCACCCAGGCGCCTTCCTCATGAGCCCGTCGGCGGCGGGTTATCCGCTGCTCGTTGCAGGGGCCGTTGCCCTTGAGGACCTCCCGGAACTCGGCCCAGTCGATCGGGCCGAAGTCCCAGTGGCCGCGCTCTTCGTTCCACGTCAGGTCCGGGTCGGGGAGGGTGAGTCCGAGGGCCTCGGCCTGGGGGACGCAGATGTCGACGAAGCGCTGCCGCAGCTCGTCGTTGGAGTGCCGCTTGATCTTCCAGGCCATGGACTGCGCGGAGTGCGACGACTCGTCGTCCGGCGGGCCGAACATCATCAGGGACGGCCACCACCAGCGGTTCACCGCGTCCTGTGCCATGGCGTGCTGGGCCGCTGTGCCGCGGCTGAGGGCCAGCAGGAGTTCGTAGCCCTGTCGCTGGTGGAAGGACTCTTCCTTGCAGATGCGGACCATCGCGCGGGCATAGGGGCCGTAGGAGCACCGGCACAGCGGGACCTGGTTCGTGATCGCCGCGCCGTCCACCAGCCAGCCGATGGCTCCAACATCGGCCCAGGTCAGGGTCGGGTAGTTGAAGATCGAGGAGTACTTCTGGCGGCCGGAGTGCAGCTTGTCGAGCAGCTCGTCGCGGCCCGTGCCCAGGGTTTCGGCGGCGCTGTAGAGGTACAGGCCGTGGCCGGCCTCGTCCTGCACCTTCGCCATCAGGATCGCCTTGCGGCGCAGCGACGGTGCCCGGGTGATCCAGTTGGCCTCCGGCTGCATGCCGATGATCTCGGAGTGGGCGTGTTGGGCAATCTGCCGCACGAGTGTCGAGCGGTAGGCGTCCGGCATCCAGTCCCGCGGTTCGATGCGCTCGTCCGCGGCCACGGTGGCCTCGAATGCGGCCTCGCGGGCCGTCTCCTCCGGCGCGATCGTCGTCATGTGGTGCCCCCTCGCTCCCGACCGACCGATCGTTCGGTTCAATGGTGAGTGGGCGGACCGCGGGTGTCAAGCCTGTGGATAACCCGGGGGAGGGTGTGCCCGGTGCGGCCGCGTAGGTACGGTTCCGAGGCGGAGTGGACCGCATGGGATCTGGGAACGGGGCGGGAATGCAGTCATACGGGGACGAAACGCGGTCGGTGGCCGCGCTCTCGCTGCCCTCTCGGATCGTCATAGGCGTGGCCGCGTGCGCCGTCGCCGTCGCGGTCGCGATCCATCTCGCGATGATGTTTCTGCACGTCGCGCCATCGAACACGCTCAGCAAGCAGCAGGGCGCCCTGATCAGCGACTACGTCTATCCCGAGTACGAGCAGAACTGGAAGCTGTTCGCGCCCAACCCCCTCCAGCAGAACATCGCGGTCCAGGTCCGCGCGCAGCTGCGCACCGAGGACGGCACCGCGCGGACGACCGGCTGGACCGATCTGACCGCCCGCGACGGCCAGGCCATCCGCCACAACCCGGTTCCCAGCCACACCCAGCAGAACCAGCTGCGCCGCGGCTGGGAACTCCTCGTCAACAGCCACGACGCGCAGAACCGCGCGGTCGGCCCGCGGGGCGTGCTGGCCGAGCGCTACATCCGGCGGATCGTGATGCTCCGGATGTCTCGGGAATGGACCAGCGGGGGCGCGCGCGTGGTGCAGGTCCAGGTCCGCTCGCAGACGACGCCGGTCAGCCCGCCGCCGTGGAGCACCGAGAAGATCAGCGACAAGCCCGTGTACCGCGTGCTGCCCTGGTGGCAGGTCACCGCAAAGGACCTGCCCGAGGGGGCGACGAACCAGTGACGTCACCGACGCCGCAGCAACCGCACAGCGCATCGCACGCACCACTGCCCCCGCACCTCACGGAGTCGACCCACGTGCCGCAGCAGGCGCACCAAGCCCAGCAGGAGCAGCAGGCACCCCGGGAGCCCCAGGCACCCCAGGAGACGCCCGCTCCCTACGAGGAAACCCGCATCGAGCGCGTGATCGGCCGTGGCTTCACGCGCGTCACCGGCCGGGCGATGGCCCCGTACCAGACCGCTGTGATCCGGATCGGCTTCGCGGCGACCTGGCTGCTGTTCCTGCTGCGCGAGTGGCCGCACCGCCAGACCCTCTACGGGCCCGACGGCCCCTGGAGCCTGGACATGGCGCGCCGGCTCCTGGACGCCAATCACGCCTTCTCCGCCCTGCTGTGGTCCGACGGGCGCGGCTGGTTCGAGGTCGTCTACTTCCTGGCCATCGTCGCCAGTGCGGCGCTGATGCTCGGCTGGCGCACCCGCACCATGTCGGTGCTCTTCATGGTGGGTGTGCTCTCGCTGCAGAACCGCAGCATCTTCATAGGGGACGGCGGCGACAACGTCATCCACCTGATGTCGATGTACCTCGTGCTGACCCGGTGCGGGCAGGTCTGGTCGCTGGACGCGCGCCGTGCGAAGCGGGCGGAGTCCGCCGACGGCCAGCGGCCCACCCGCGATCTGCCCGGCGTCGTGCTGTGGGCCGTGCTGGGCCTCGGCCTGGCCGTCGCCCAGCTGTCCGGCGGACACGGCCTGAACTGGTTCGAGAACGGCCCGTTCCCGCACATCGGCTGGAGCCTGGTCCTGTGGGGCCTGTGGGTGACGCACGGCCTGTGGTGGGCGGTGCGGCGCTACGCCCCCGGGGAACCGCGCGTCGTCCTCGACACGCTCGCCAAGCTCGCCCACAACGGCGCGGTGCTGGTGATCATGGTCGAGGTCTGCCTGATCTACGCCACGGCCGGCTGGTACAAGATCCAGGGCACGCGCTGGCAGGACGGCACCGCGGTCTTCTACCCGATGCACCTGGACTACTTCTCGCCCTGGCCGGGACTGTCCGACCTGCTCGGCAGCAACGGCCTGATGGTCATGGTGCTCACCTACGGCACGGTGATCGTCCAGGTCGCCTTCCCGTTCACGCTGTTCAACCGGCGTCTGAAGAACGTGCTGCTGGTCGTGATGATCTGCGAGCACCTCTCGATCGCGTTCCTTCTGGGGCTGCCGTTCTTCTCGCTCGCCATGATCGCGGCGGATGCGGTCTTCCTGCCGACGAACTTCCTGACCTGGCTCTCCGCACGCGTCGTGGGCCTGCGCACACGGCTGTTCTCGCGCGGCGGCTCCCCCGGGGCCGGCGCCGGATCCGGGGGCGGTGTGCCGCCGGCCCGTACCGAGCACGGCGGCGGTGGCCATACGCTCGTGGGGTGAGCAGTGAGAAAACCGCCCCCGCCGAGCCCCTCCAGTACGACGAGGGCTACGGGACGCAGATCGGCGTCGGTCCGCACCCGGAGCCCTGGCCGCAGGACGCCCGCTACGACCCCGAGCTGCTCGCGCACGGCGACCGCCGCAACGTCGTCGACCAGTACCGCTACTGGACGCGCGAGGCGATCGTCGCCGACCTCGACACCCGCCGCCATGACTTCCATGTGGCCGTCGAGAACTGGGGCCACGACTTCAACATCGGCTCGGTCGTCCGGACCGCGAACGCGTTCCTGGCCAAGGAGATCCATATCGTCGGGCAGCGCCGCTGGAACCGCCGCGGCGCGATGGTGACCGACCGCTACCAGCATGTCCGCCACCACCCGGACACGGCGGATCTCACCGCCTGGGCGGCGGCCGAGGAGCTGCCGATCATCGGGATCGACAATCTCCCCGGGTCCGTGCCGCTGGAGACGACCGAGCTGCCGCGCCGCTGTGTGCTGCTGTTCGGCCAGGAGGGGCCGGGGCTGACCGAGGAGGCGCGCCGGCACGCCTCGCGGGTCTGCTCGATCGCGCAGTTCGGCTCGACCCGCTCGATCAACGCGGGGGCGGCGGCCGCCATCGCGATGCATGCCTGGATCGGCCGCCATGCGCGGATCGAGGGCCCGGGAGCCGTCTGAGGGGGATACGGGTCCCCCTTGGGGCCCGGCGGAACGGACCGGGCCCCAAGGACTGTCACGCCTGGCGCCGCACCTCCACCGTCCGGAAGCGGTTCGCCACGAACGCGCCGTCGCACAGCGCCGCATTGGCCGCCGGGTTGCCACCGGAGCCATGGAAGTCCGAGAACGCCGCGGTCTGGTTCACATAGACCCCGCCGGTCAGGTTGAGCGACAGCTGGGCGCACTCCTCCAGGCAGGCCTGCTCCACCAGCTGCTCGACCTCGGCGGAGGTGGTGTACGCCCCGACCGCCATGGCTCCCTGGTCGCGGACCGTGCGCCGCAGCAGGTCCACCGCGTCGGCCGCGGAGTCGACGGCCACCGCGAAGGACACCGGGCCGAAGCACTCCGACAGGTACGCCGCCTCGGAGTCCGGCTTGGCGCCGTCCAGCTTGACGATCACCGGGGTACGGACCGTCGCCCCGGGGAACTCGGGGTTGGCCACCTCGCGGGAGGCCAGCGCCACCTCGCCCAGCCCGGCAGCGGCCTCGATCCGCTCCTTGACCTGCGGATTGACGATCGCGCCCAGCAGGGCGTTGGCGCGTGCGTCGTCGCCCAGCAGGCCGCTGACCGCGCCCGCGAGATCGCTGACCACCTCGTCGTACGACTTCGGTCCGGCGTCCGTCGTGATGCCGTCCCGGGGGATCAGCAGATTCTGCGGGGTGGTGCACATCTGGCCGCTGTAGAGCGACAGGGAGAAGGCCAGGTTGCTGAGCATGCCCTTGTAGTCGTCGGTGGACTCGATGACGACGGTGTTGACGCCGGCCTTCTCCGTGAAGACCTGCGCCTGCCGGGCGTTCGTCTCCAGCCAGTCGCCGAAGGCGGTCGAGCCGGTGTAGTCGATGATGCGGACCTCGGGGCGGACGGCCAGCGTCTTGGCCAGACCCTCGCCCGGCTTGTCCACGGCCAGGCACACCAGGTCGGCGGGGAACCCGGCCTCGGTGAGCACCTCGCGAGCCACCTCGACGGTCAGCGCCAGCGGCAGCACGGCCCGCGGATGCGGCTTGACCAGCACCGGGTTGCCGGTGGCCAGAGAGGCGAACAGGCCCGGATAGCCGTTCCAGGTCGGGAAGGTGTTGCAGCCGATCACCAGGGCGACACCGCGCGGCACCGCCGTGAAGGTCTTGGCCAGCTCCAGCGGCTCGCGCTTGCCCTGCGGCTTGGACCACGGCGCCTGCTCCGGCGTGCGGACCTGCTCGGCGTACGCATAGGCCACCGCCTCCAGGCCGCGGTCCTGGGCGTGCGGCCCGCCGGCCTGGAACGCCATCATGAAGGCCTGGCCGCTGGTGTGCATCACGGCCTGCGCGAACTCATGGGTGCGCGCGCTGATCCGGGCCAGGATCTCCAGACACACCGCCGCGCGGGCCTCCGGGCCCGCGTCCCGCCAGGCGGGGATCGCGGCACGCATCGCCGGCAGCAGCACCTCCACATCCGGATGCGGATAGCTGATGCCCAACTCCGGGCCGTACGGTGAGATTTCCTGGCCCGTCCAGTCATCGGTGCCGGGCTGGTCGAGCTCGAAGCGCTTGCCGCGCAGGGCCTCGAAAGCGGCCAGCCCGTCGCCGGCGGCGTTCTCGCCGTACGCCTTCGGGTGCTCGGGGTGCGGGGACCAGTAGGCGCGGGTGCGGATCGCTTCCAGCGTCTGGTCGAGGGTCGGGCGGTGCTTCTCGATCAACTGCGCTGCGGTCACTTCGGCGGTCATCGATGACCAACTCCTCGTCGAGCTGGGCGGAGAGTGGATGGGGACTGGGAGCGGACAAGGCAACGGAGTTAGAGTAACCGAACGATCGGTCGGGGCAAGAGGGTCCGGCCAGCCTGTGGAAAAGTCGGTCGGGGAGGAACAACTGGCATGACGGCAATCGCGACCAGCAGCACCGTGGCAGTGGTGGGGACCGGCACGATGGGGCAGGGCATCGCGCAGGTGGCGCTGGTCGCCGGCCATCGCGTACGCCTCTACGACACCGCCCCCGGACGCGCGGAGCAAGCCGCCGAGGCGATCGGGGGACGGCTCGACCGGCTCGTCGAAAAAGGCCGGATTTCGGCGGGCGAGCGGGACGCGGCCCGCGCGCGCCTCTCCCCCGCGGCCGCCCTTGCGGAGCTGGCCGACGCCGCGCTGGTCATCGAGGCGATCCTGGAGCAACTCCCGGCCAAACAGGAGCTGTTCACCGCCCTGGAGGACGTCGTCGCGGCGGACTGCCTGCTGGCCACCAACACGTCCTCGCTGTCCGTGACCGCGGTCGCGGGCCGGCTGCGGCACCCCGGCCGCTGTGTGGGCCTGCACTTCTTCAACCCCGCGCCGCTGCTCCCCCTGGTCGAGGTGATCAGCGGGTTCGCCACCGACGAGGCCGCCGCCACGGCCGCGTACGACACCGCCGCCGCCTGGGGGAAGAAGCCGGTGCGCTGCGCGGACACCCCCGGGTTCATCGTCAACCGCATCGCCCGCCCGTTCTACGCCGAGGCCCTGCGCGCCTACGAGGAGCGCGTCGCCGACCCCGCCACCATCGACGCCCTGCTGCGCGAGGGCGCCGGCTTCAAGATGGGCCCCTTCGAACTGACCGACCTCATCGGACAGGACGTGAACGAGTCGGTCACCCACTCCGTGTGGACCGCCTTCTTCCAGGACCCGAAGTTCACCCCCTCGCTGGCGCAGCGCCGGCTGGTGGAGTCCGGGCTGCACGGCCGCAAATCGGGGCGCGGATGGTTCGACTACGCCGAGGGCGCCCGCCGGCCCGAGCCGCAGACCGCCGCGCCCGCTCCCGCCCCGGAGGCCGTCGTGCTGCATGGGCAGCTGCCGGGCCCGGCCGCGGTGCTGCGGGAGCTGATCGAGGAGGCGGGCATCCCCGTCACCCCGGACCGCACGCCGGGGGAGGCCGAGGGCTTCATCCGGCTGCCCGGTGGGGCGCGCCTGGCGCTGACCGACGGCGCTGGGGCGACGAGCACGGCCCGCGACAGGAGCATCCGCTTCGACCTCGCGCTGGACTACCGCTCCGCCACCCGGATCGCCCTGTCCGCCTCCCGTGCTTGCTCCGAGGCGGACCTCGCGGAGGCCGTCGGGCTCTTCCAGGCGCTGGGCAAACGGGTCAGCGTGATCGAGGACGTGCCCGGCATGATCGTCGCCCGGACGATCGCGATGATCGTCGACTTCGCCGTGGACGCCGCGGCCCGCGAGGTGGCGACCCCTGAGGACATCGACACGGCCATGCGGCTGGGCGTGAACTATCCCGGCGGCCCCATGGAGTGGGCCGAGCTGCTGGGCGCCCGATGGGTGTGGGATCTGCTGGACTCGATGCACCACCAGAACGCCGGCGGACGCTACCTACCGTCCTGGGCGCTGCGGCGCCGTGCGGACCTCGAGGAATAGGTGCTCTAATCATGACCATGGCCAAGCGCGACACCTACACGCCCGATTCGCTGCTCGCGGTCGCCGTCGAGGTGTTCATCGAGCGCGGCTACGACGGTACGTCGATGGAGCATCTCTCCAAGGCGGCCGGTATCTCGAAGTCCTCGATCTACCACCATGTGCGCAGCAAGGAAGAGCTGCTGCGCCGCGCCATAAGCCGCGCCCTGGACGGACTGTTCGGCGTGCTGGAGGAGCCGGGCGCCGGTCAGGGCCGTGCGATCGAGCGGCTGGAGTACGTCACCCGGCGCGTGGCCGAGGTGCTGATGGACGAACTCCCCTATGTGACGCTGCTGCTGAGGGTGCGCGGCAATACGGACACCGAGCGGTGGGCCATGGAGCGCCGCCGGGAGTTCGACCACGAGGTCGCCGACCTGCTCCAGCAGGCCGCGTCCGACGGCGACCTGCGGGACGACGTGGACATCCGGCTGGCGACCCGGCTGCTCTTCGGCATGATCAACTCCATTGTGGAGTGGTACCGGCCGGGGCGCGGGGGCGCGGCGAGCCGTGACGAGGTCGCCGAGGCCGTGGTGCGCACGGCGTTCGCGGGGCTGCGCAAGCCCTGACGGCGGCGGGCCTACTCCTCTTCCGGCCCCAGGTCGGTCTCCTCGAAGACCAGCAGGGTGCGGGTGCTGAGCACCTCCGGTATCGACTGGATGCGGGTGAGGACGAGCTCCCGCAGCTCGCGGTTGTCCTTCGTGTGCACCAGTAGCAGCACATCGAAATCGCCGCTGACCAGCGCGATGTGGGTGGCGCCCGGCAGCGCGGTGAGCTGCTTGCGCACGGTCCGCCACGAATTCTGGACGATCTTCAGGGTGATATAGGCCGAGGCGCCCTGACCTGCCCTCTCCTGGTCGACGAGGGCGCTGAAGCCGCGGATCACCCCGTCGTCGATCAGCCGGTTGATCCGCGCGTAGGCGTTGGCGCGCGAGACGTGCACGCGCTCGGCGACGGAGCGTATCGAGGCCCGGCCGTCGTTCTGCAGCATGCGCAGGATCGAGCGGTCGATGGTGTCCAGCGGGCGTGCGGCCGGCGATGACGGGGCGGATGCCGCCGGCGGCTGTCCGCCGGTGTGGGCCATCTGTTCGTCCGGCATATGGTCCCGCCTCCCCTTTGTGGACGCCCTGTCTTCATCTCAAGCTGTGGAGAACCGTTTGTCCACAGGCTTGACCCGCCTGTAGCCAAATTGCACTGACGACCGAACAATCGGTAGGGAAGGGCGTACCCGCCCCGACCAGCTCCATCCTGCCCATCAGCCGTCCGCCCACCACCCACATGAGGCGCATCGCGCCACCCCTTCGATCCGAGGAGGTGCTCGACATGACGGTCCTCGAGCAGCCCGGCAGCAGCAGGAACAAAAGCAGCCTGGCCGGCCCGCCGCCCGCCTGGCGCCCACGCGTCGATCCCGCGCCCCTCCTGCCCGACGAGGAGCCCTACCGCATCCTGGGGACGGAGGCGGCCGCCCGGCTCGACTCCGGACTTCTCACCCGGCTCTACGCCCAGCTGGTGCGCGGCCGCCGCTACAACGCCCAGGCCACGGCCCTGACCCGGCAGGGACGCCTGGCGGTCTACCCGTCCTCCACCGGACAGGAGGCCTGCGAGGTCGCCGCCGCGCTGGCGCTCGAAGACCGCGACTGGCTCTTCCCCAGCTACCGCGACACCCTGGCGGCGGTGGCCCGCGGCCTGGACCCCGTACAGGCGCTCACCCTGCTGCGCGGCGACTGGCACAACGGCTACGACCCGCACGAGCACCGCATCGCCCCGCTGTGCACCCCCCTGGCCACCCAGCTCCCGCACGCCGTCGGCCTGGCGCACGCCGCCCGCCTCAAGGGCGACGACGTGGTGGCACTGGCGATGGTCGGCGACGGCGGTACGAGCGAGGGCGACTTCCACGAGGCGCTGAACTTCGCGGCGGTCTGGCAGGCACCGGTCGTCTTCCTCGTCCAGAACAACGGCTTCGCGATCTCCGTGCCGCTCGCCAAGCAGACCGCCGCGCCGTCGCTCGCCCACAAGGCGGTCGGATACGGCATGCCGGGCCGCCTGGTCGACGGCAACGACGCGCCCGCGATGCACGAGGTGCTCACCGAGGCCGTGCAGCGCGCCCGCAGGGGCGGCGGCCCGACCCTGGTCGAGGCCGTCACCTACCGCATCGAGGCCCACACCAACGCCGACGACGCCACCCGCTACCGCACCGACGCCGAGGTCGAGACCTGGAAGGCGCACGACCCGATAGCCCTTCTGGAGCACGAGCTGGCGGCCCGCGATCTGCTGACCGACGCCTTCGTCGGCGCCACCCGGGAGAGCGCCGAGCAGATGGCGGCCGACCTGCGAGACGGGATGAACGCCGACCCGGAGCTGGACCCGATGGACCTGTTCCACCACGTATTCGCCGAGCAGACCAGCCAACTGCGCGCGCAGGCGGCACAGTTGCGTGCCGAGCTGGATGCCGAGGCCGCCGGAGAAACCGAGGACGCAGCGGGCACCGATGGGTCCGCCAAGGAGGCCAGGCCATGACGACCACCGCTCCGGCGACCGCGCGCAAGCCCGCCACCATGGCCCAGGCACTGACCCGCGCGCTGCACGACGCCATGGCCGAGGACCCGTCCGTCCATGTCATGGGCGAGGACGTCGGCACCCTGGGCGGAGTCTTCCGGGTCACCGACGGCCTGGCCAAGGAGTTCGGCGAGGACCGCTGCACGGACACCGCGCTCGCCGAGGCCGGCATCCTGGGCACCGCCGTCGGCATGGCGATGTACGGCCTGCGGCCGGTCGTCGAGATGCAGTTCGACGCGTTCGCCTACCCGGCGTTCGAGCAGCTGATCAGCCATGTCGCCCGGATGCGCAACCGCACCCGCGGCGCGCTGCCGATGCCGCTGACCATCCGCGTCCCCTATGGCGGCGGGATCGGTGGCGTCGAGCACCACAGCGACTCCTCCGAGGCCTACTACCTCGCCACCCCCGGCCTCCAGGTCGTCACCCCGGCGACCGTCGAGGACGCCTACGGGCTGCTGCGCGCCGCCATCGCCTCCGACGACCCGGTCGTCTTCCTGGAGCCCAAGCGGCTCTACTGGTCCAAGGCCGACTGGTCGCCCGACGCCCCCGCCCCGGTCGCCCCGCTGGGACGGGCCGAGGTCCGGCGCCGCGGCAGCAGCGCCACTCTGATCACCTACGGCCCGTCGCTCCCGGTCTGCCTGGAGGCCGCCGAGGCCGCGCGCGCCGAGGGCTGGGACCTGGAAGTGGTCGATCTGCGCTCGCTGATGCCGTTCGACGACGACACGGTCTGCGCGTCGGTGCGGCGCACCGGACGGGCAGTGATCGTCCATGAGTCCAACGGGTTCGGCGGTCCCGGAGGGGAGATCGCCGCACGGATCACCGAACGCTGCTTCCACCACCTGGAGGCGCCTGTGCTGCGCGTCGCCGGCTTCGACATCCCCTATCCGCCGCCGATGCTGGAGCGGCATCACCTGCCGGGCGTGGACCGGATTCTGGACACCGTCGCCCGCCTCCAGTGGGAGTCGGAGTGGACCGAGGGACGTGGTGAGTGATGGCCGTGGTCCGCGAATTCACCCTGCCCGACCTGGGGGAGGGCCTCACCGAGGCGACGATCGTGCAATGGCTGGTCGAGGTCGGTGAGGTGGTGGCCATCGACCAGCCGGTGGTGGAGGTCGAGACCGCCAAGGCGATGGTGGAGGTGCCCTGCCCGTATGGCGGCGTGGTGACCGCCCGCTTCGGTGAGGAGGGTGCCGAAGTCCCGGTGGGCGCGGCGCTGGTGACGGTCGCGGTGGGCGCGGTGCCGGACGATCTGGCGGGCAGCGGGCCCAAGGAGGCGCCACCGGCCTCCGGCGCGCCCGCGGGTGGGGCCGGTGCTCCCCCGGCGGATCCGGCGGATGCCGGGTCGGGGAACGTGCTCGTCGGATACGGCACGAGCGCGGCGGCGGCGCGGCGGCGCCGCATCCGCCCGGGGGGCGAAGCGGGCCCCGCGGCCGGCGTGCCGCAGCCGCCGCGAGAGGCCGCGGCCGGGGCGGCGGCAACCGGCGGGCAGACTGCCGGGCAAGCCGGTGCGCACGGCCCGGCCGGGGCCGGTGCGGTGGATGCCGGGAGCGGCTCGGTGGCCGTCATCTCTCCGCTGGTGCGCCGGATGGCGCGGGAGAACGGCGTGGATCTGCGGGAGGTGACGGGATCCGGGCGGGACGGCCTGATTCTCCGTACCGACGTCGAGTGCGCGATCAGGGCGCGGGAGACGGCTGCTGCCGAGGTGACGGGCGTGACGGCGGGCGCGAGGGCCGCCGGGACCGCCACGGCCGGCGAGGAGCGGATCCCGCTGCGGGGGATGCTCGGTGCGGCCGCCGAGAAGTTCAGCCGCAGCCGCAGGGAGATCCCGGAGGCGACCTGCTGGGTGGACGCCGATGCCACCGAACTCCTCACCGCCCGCAGGGCGATGAATGTTCCGGGCGCTCCCAAGGTGTCGCTGCTGGCCCTGCTGGCCCGGATCACCACGGCCGCACTCGCACGGTTCCCCCAGCTCAACGCCACCGTCGACACCAAGACCCAGGAGATCGTCCGGCTGCCCGCGGTCCATCTGGGCTTCGCGGCGCAGACCGACCGCGGTCTGGTGGTGCCGGTCGTGCGGGACGCGCAGGCCCGCACGGTGGAGGAGCTGTCCGCCGAGATGGCCCGGCTCACGGAAACGGCCAGGTCCGGCGGGCTGACCCTGGCCGAGCTGACACACGGCACGTTCACCCTCAACAACTACGGCGTCTTCGGCGTCGACGGCTCCACGCCGATCATCAACCACCCGGAGGCGGCGATGCTCGGCATCGGCCGGATAGCCGCCAAACCCTGGGTGCACGAAGGCGAGTTGGCCGTCCGGCAGGTCGTCCAGCTCTCGCTCACCTTCGATCACCGGGTGTGCGACGGCGGCACGGCCGGCGGCTTCCTGCGGTTCGTGGCCGACTGCGTCGAGCAGCCCGCCGTGCTGCTGCGGGGGCTGTGACCACGGCCCGTACAGCGGTGGCCGGGGCGGGGACGGCCGCGGCCACCGCGGCGGAGCCGACAGCCGTGAGACGTACGACACCGGTGTGATCGCGGTGCCCCTTGGCGATACTCAGGGGGTGAGCGACCACACCGACCACGACGCCATCGTCCTGGCCGGGGGCGCGGCCCGGCGGCTCGGCGGGGCGGACAAACCCGCCCTGTCCGTCGGCGGCCGCCCCCTCCTGGACCGGGTGATCGCCGCCTGCCCCGATGCGGCGATCACGGTCGTCGTCGGCCCCGGCCGCCCGACCGCCCGCGCCGTGGTCCGGGCCCTGGAGGACCCGCCGGGCGGCGGCCCGCTCGCCGCGCTGGACGCCGGCCTGCGGCACACCACCGCCCCGACGGTGCTCGTCCTCTCCGCCGATCTGCCGTTCCTGACCGCCGCGACCGTACGCGGCCTCCTGGCGGCGGCGACGCGCACGGCGGGCGGCGGCGGGCCCGAGGGCGCCGTCGCGCCCCCCGACGGCGCGATGCTCCAGGACACCACCGGGCGGGACCAGCCGCTGGTGGCCGCCTACCGGGCCGCATCGCTGCGCCGTGAGCTGGCGCGGGTACGGGCCGAGCACGGCACCCTGGCCGGTCTGCCGCTGCGCTCCGTGGTCGGCCGGCTGGCGCTGGCGCGGGTCCCCGACGCCACCTCCACGGCCTCCTTCGACTGCGACACCTGGGAAGACGTCGGCGCGGCACGCGCCCGCATCAGGGAGCATGGACACGTGTTGGACGAATGGATCACCGCAGTCAAGGCCGAACTGGGCATCGAGCTCGATGTCGACACGGCGGCGCTTCTCGACCTCGCTCGGGACGCCGCGCATGGCGTGGCCCGCCCGGCCGCACCGCTGACGACCTTCCTGATCGGCTATGCGGCGGGCCGGCAGGGCCGGGATGTGAAGGAGCTGTCCGACCGGGCCGCCGCGCTGGCCGGCCGCTGGGCGGCGGAGACCGAGGGGTCCGCAGGCGCTGCCGGGTCCGGCGGTGCCGCGGGGAGCGAAGCGAAGCCCGCCGAATGACCGACGTGGAGGGCGGCGCGGAGCCCGGCGGCGTGCTGCCGGCGCAGACCGGCGACCACGGCGACCCGTTCGACGACGCGCTCGCGCTGGTCAACGGCGTCCGCGCAGCGGGGGAGCCGAACGCACGGGCCGCCGGGGGGGGGGGGGGGGACCCCCCCCACCCCGCCCCCCCCCCCCCCCCCCAAAGACACCGAAACCAGCCCCAACAACCACCTTGCCCCCCCCGGCCCCAAAGAGTCTTCCCCCCCGGCCCTTCCGG